>NZ_JBFUKD010000149.1:0-7050 GCF_056401005.1 Microvirga sp. P4_G7
CGCCGATCATGATCGTGCCATCGAGGCCGCGCCGGCCGACCACGCGCTGGGCGATCGACGTCCCCACCATGTAGCCGATCACCATGAACCCGAACGAAAACGCGTAAGGCAACTCGCTCAGGCCATAGATCCCTTGAAGCACGAAGGACGAGCCGGAGATGAAAGCGAACAAACCGCCATAGGTCAGCATGGCGAGCGCCACATAGACGCGATAACCCCGGTGGCGCAGCAAATCGCGAAACCCGCGCAGCATTCCGGAAATTGAAAGTGGATTTGGTGATTTGACGCGGATCGTTTCCGGCATGCGAAGCGCAACGACGATGGCGAGCGCAGCGCCGCATGCGGTCGTCACCACGAACGACGCGCGCCAACCGAAAGCGACGCCGATGATGCCGCCGAGCACGGGTGCGAGCGCCGGCACGATTCCCATGATCGTGCCCATGCGTGACAGTTCGCGTCCGGCTCGCGGTCCCTCGTAGAGATCGCGCACGATGGCGCGCCCGAGCACGATCGGGCCCGATGCGCCGAGAGCCTGCACGAAACGGGCGATGATCAGGGCTTCGATGGATGGAGCGGCCGCGCAGATCACGCTCGCGACCGTGAACAGGCCGAGGCCGAACAACAGAACGGGTTTGCGCCCGATGCGGTCGGATACCGGTCCGTACACGAATTGACCGGCGGCGAAGCCGAGCAGGAATGCCGACAGCGTCAGCTGAACCTGAGACAGGCTCGCACCGAGCGCGACGGCAATCGCCGGCAGCGACGGCAGATACATGTCGGTCGACAGCGGGCCGAGCGCGGTCAGGAGGGCGAGGATCGCGGTGAGCGCAAGGGTATCGGGTTTAAGCATCCGGAAATCCGCAATGGGGACCGGATGGTCTTAGTGCATGCGCGGGCGAAGGGGAAACCAAAGGCGAAACCGATTTGGATCGGTGGATGAACCGCCGGTCCCCTCTGGCTTCCCTCGTCGCAAGACCTCAGGCGGCCTTCCGGCGCGCCTGCTCGGCCGCGTAGAGAGCGTGCTCGTCGGACAAGGCCCGCGCGATGCTCGGGCGCTGCTTCAAGCGCTTGTAGTAATCGTGAATGGCGGGCCACTTTTCGAGATCGACCGGAGTTGCGATTTTCCAGTTCAAGACGGTGACGAGATAGGCATCCGCGACACTGAAGCGGTCGAGCAAAAATTCGCGCCCGGCGAGATGAGCGTCGAGATAGGCGAGGCGCTTGTCGCCTTGCTCCAAGGCCCGTGCCTTCATCTCGTTCGAAATCCCAGAATCGAAGAGGGGGGCGAACAGCGCCTTGTGCAACTCGGTTCCGATGAAGCAGAGCCATTGCTGCAAGCGCGCGCGGGCGAAGCCGTCGCGGGGCGCCAATGCGGCATCGGGAAAGCGATCGGCGATATATTGCAGGATCGCGGCGTTCTCGGTGAGCACGTCGCCGTCCTCGGTGCGGATCGCCGGCACGAGGCCGAGCGGATTGATGGCAAAGTAGTTCTCACCACGCAGCGTCTGCTTGGTTCGTGAATCCACCTCGATGAACTGCGCTGGGACGTCCGCCTCGTAGAGGGCGATGCGCGAGGCCATCGAGCAGGCGAGCGGTGAATAATAGAGGTCCATAGCGGGTCTCCGGTTGAATTGTGTACTAGTTCGCATAAATTATAGCGACCGAGAGGCCCGTCAAGGATTTTTTCCAAAATGGTACAAAAAGAAACCGATCGGGAAGCGAAGCGGCGCGGGCGTCCGCGGTCCTACGATCCGAAAGCTGCCCTCGGGCAGGCCATCGAGACGTTCTGGAAAGCCGGCTATTCGGGGACGTCGCTCGACGATCTTTCCGCCGCGACAGGCATGAACCGGCCAAGCCTCTACGCGGCCTTCGGCGACAAGCACGCGCTCTATCTCAAGGCCCTCCACCAATACTGGGAGCTCGGGTTCGCCACGATGCGCGAAACCTTGAGCGCCGGCCAACCGGTGGCTGAAGCGTTGATGCGCGTCTATCGGGGCGCCATGGCGATCTATTTCTCCGGCGAGGGCCGGGCCCGCGGCTGCTTCGCGATCGGGACGGCGACGACGGAGGCTGTGGAGGATGCGGCCATTCGCAACGCTCTATCGCAGGGGCTGCGAACGCTCGACGATGCGTTCGAGACCTGCCTTCGCGCGGCGCAGGAACGGGGTGAGCTGCGAAGCGATGCCGATCCGACGGCGCTCGCTATCCTGGCCTCCGCGACACTCCACACCATCGCGATCCGCGCCCGCGCCGGTTTTCCTCGCTCCGAGCTGGAGACGCTGGCGCAAAAGGCGGTCAGTGTGATTTGCGCAAAGTGGCTGGGTTGAGCGCGGTCAGCGTCACCCGAACCGGTGCAGGGCGCTGCCGTAGATCCGCAGCCAGTCCTCGGCTTCGTCCGTCCGGGCGCAGAGGTCGTGGGTGATCGCCCAGAACCGGTGCGAATGGTTCAGTTCCCGCAGATGGGCGACCTCGTGCGCGGCGAGATAGTCGAGCACGAAGGGGGGCGCCATGATCAGGCGCCAGGAGAAGCTCAAGGCGCCCCGGGCCGAGCACGATCCCCACCGGCTCTTGGTGTCGCGGACGGTGATTCGCTTGGCGGCGATCCCGAGCGCCGCCGTGTGGCGCTTGACCGCCTCGTTGAAATCGCGCCGGGCCTCCGCCTCGAGGAAATCGTGGACGCGCCGCGATACGTGCGGAAGCTCGCCGGACACCGCGATGATCGGCTCCCCGTTTGCGCCCGTCGTCGCACGCGTGCGCTCGCGCAGGCTCGACCAATGCACGATCCGATGGGGCACGCCGCGCAGCGGCACCAGCGCCCCGGGCTCGAACAGAACCAGGGCCGGGACCTTGGCGAGGCGATTGGCGATCCAATTGCCGTGATCGGTGGCGAAGCGCTGTGCGACCGTGAGGTCGGTCCGCTCCGGAATGGTCAGGACGACCTCTCCGGTGGCGTTGGACACCCGCAGCGTGATGCGCTTGGCGGTGGGACGGCGGCGCAAGGCCACCGCGAAGGATTGTCCGGCGTGGAAGACCTTGAGGGCGGGAGGGTCCGCCGGAATGCGGCGAAAGAGGGCGAATCTCATGGCCGCAATCTGCCCCAGCAGATCGCCGATGTCAGCGCAGCCGTTTGCCGCTGCCTGGAACGGCCCAGGCGGCAAAGATCGCTCTTGACGGGCGCGGTTTTTCGCGCCGGGTCGCTGCGGAGGGGAAGAGGGCGGCATCAGGCCTCGCGGATACGCCGATTCGCTCTCGATCATGCCGCGTTTCAGGTTGCGAAGATATGAAGGGGGCCGCGAGGTCGCGGCTTTCCACCGGGAATCGGGGCTTTGGGTCAGGTTTTGCGGATGGGCCTTGCCTTTCGCAGCGAGGAATTCGTCTATTTTCGGGGCGCAACCGACGAGCGGTTGAAGAGAAGGGCGCGGGGGTTGGTGGTCTCCGTATCCTGATCGCAATGGATCGGTCCCGTGCGTCCGCTCAGACGCGAATAACGGAGGGCGAGTTCGTCGAGCGTGACGTTCTCCGGTACCCGCGGATGGGCCACGCAGAGGGCGCCCTCGGGTCCCCAGGCGGCTTCGAATTCCATGCCGTCCTTCATGTCGGCCTTCTGAATGCCGGCGCGATCCCAGAAATTGATGGCTGTGCCGTCGCGGGTGGTCGGATGGTCGTCGCCGCCGTAATCGGCGCGGAACATGTGGACGCAAGCGCGATGATAGTCGCGAAGCGCGGCTTCGCCGCGTGACTCCCAGGGACGATACCCCATCAGGATGCACTTTCCCTCGGCGCCGCTCGAACAGGTCAGACGGAACCCGCCGGCCTCATCGGGCATGGCGAGCGCCAGCCGGCGCCCGTCGGGATCGGGCCCGCAGAGGTCTTCAGTTTGTCCGTCGGGGCGGGGAATCACCATCCGATAAAGCGCCACCGCACCGTTCGCAGAGGCGGTGACTTCATCGATTCGCAGCTCCGGATGATTCATTCCCGGAACGTGCCRCATGATCAGGGTCGCACCCACCAAGGCCTGGCGGCGCAACACATGGCCGCCCTCGTCGAGCCGCAAGACAATCTCGCCGTTCTCGAATTGCAGACGTCCGGACGCGAAAGAATGCGTCACGGGAACGGCGCAGAACAGGCAAGCGAGGAGTGAGACGAATGCGCCCCATGGGCGCGGGCCCGGTCCCTCAACGCGAGGGGCCGGGTAAAAATCGGCGAACATCACTTGAGAATGACGACGCTGCCATCCTGCAACATGACGGCGGCGACGGTGGCCGCGCCGACGGAGGCCATGCCATTGCGAGCGACGCCGTTCTCGGCGATCCCGTTCACCGAGAAACCGTTCACCGAAAATCCATTCACCGAAAATCCGTTCTTGCCGTTCGGCGGCGGACGGTCATCAGCGTAGAAGAACGCGCCAGCCTGCGTGGCGACGAGAGAGCCGGCTGCCAAACTCAGGGCAGCGACGAAAGAACGAATGCGCATCTTTTTCTCCTTGTTCGTAAGCCGATGAAGAGCGGACCTACTGGAGAAGGAATGTAATGCGAATGTTATAACAGTAAAGCAACCAGGAGTAATGCTGATTGCAGGTTTAAATCGTCATTTCTTATGTATTTCAAGCAGATAGCGACCGAGTGCCACCCAGACGATCACCTGTGGTTGAGTGACGGAGTTTAAACGCCGTCGATCGCGTGCTCGAGCGCACGCGATCGATCTCTACGCCGCCTTGGCCTTCGGTGCCTTGGTCGATTGCGCCGTGATGAATTCACCGATCTTCGGCACGATCTCGGCGCGGAAGCGGCTGCCATTGAAGACGCCGTAATGGCCGACGCCCTTCTGCAGGTGATAGAGCTTCTTGTCGGAAGACAGGTTCGGCGTCAGGTCGAGGGCCGCGAGCGTCTGGCCGACGCCGGAAATGTCGTCCCGTTCACCCTCGACCGCCATGAGCGCGCAACGGCGAATCGCCATGAGATCCACCGGCTTGTTCCGGTGCATCATCTCTCCCTTCGGCAACTCGTGACGCACGAACACCTTGTCGACGGTCTGAAGATAGAATTCGGCGGTCAGGTCCATGACGGCGAGATATTCGTCGTAGAAGTCACGATGCTTTTCGGCTGAATCGCCGTCGCCTTCCACGAGGTGGTTGAACATGTCCCAATGGGCGTTCACGTGGCGATCGAGATTCATCGCCATGAAGCCCGACAACTGGAGAAAGCCCGGATAGACCGAGCGGAGCATGCCCGGATACGAGGGCGGCACCTGCGTGATGCAATGGCGCTCGAACCAGTCGATGCCACGCTCCTCGGCCAGAAGATTGACCGCCGTCGGCGAGCGCCGGGTGTCGATCGGGCCGCCCATGAGCGTCGCCGAAGACGGCGTGAGCGGATCCTTCTCCGCTTCCATACGCGCGATCGCCGCGATCACCGGGACCGCCGGTTGGCACACGGCGAGCACATTGAGATCCGGCCCGAGCGCCTGGAACATGGCGATCATGTAATCGATATAGTCGTCGAGATCGAAGCGTCCTTCCGCGAGCGACACCATGCGGGCATCGGCCCAATCGGTGATCATGACGTCGTGAGTCGGCAGAAATGCTTCGACGGTACCGCGCAAAAGGGTCGCGTAGTGGCCGGACATCGGCGCGACGATCAGAAGCTTCGGCTGCTTCAAGCCCGGCCGAACTTTCCGGTCGAACGCGATCACGCGGGCGAAGGGGCGCTCCCATACGGTCCGTTCGGTGACGGCGACGGTCTTGCCGTCGATCGTCGTCGTCTCGAGTCCGAAGATCGGTTTGCCGTAGCGCCGGGTCGTGCGCTCGAACATTTCGCAGGCGGCGGAGACGGTGCGGCCGTAGGCGGTATTGGTGAAGGGGTTGCCGGGATCCTCGAACATCCGCCGGGTGACATCCGATGCCATGCGCGCGGGACTCAGCATCAGATGGGCGGCTTCATACCAACAATAAGCGAGATTCATCGATAGATCCCCGTGGTCGGGCTCCCCGTTCCTTCGCGACTCAAGTCTCGAAGCCGGAGCTTATCCTCAACCGGAACCGTAAAGTTAAAGTTCCTGAACGGTATTGCAATGCTGTTTAAGTCATAGGTGACACGATCTGACCGCGACCTTCGTCGCGTTTCATGAGTTTATTCCTTGGAACAGGATCGCGATAACCTTATTCTCCTCGCGAGATGGTTGAGATCAAGCCTAAGGATCTGGCGCGCGATGCGCGTCATTTGCGCCTCGACACCCTCGTCAGGCTGCGTTGGCTCGCGATCATCGGGCAATCGCTCGCGGTGACCGCCGTGCGTTTCGGTTTCGGTTTTCCGCTGCCCTTCGGACTTTGCTTCATCGTCATTTGCGCGTCGGTCGCGGTCAATCTGCTGCTGCGAATCCAATTTCCCGCGAGCCACCGTCTCGGCGACAATCCGGCGACATTGCTGCTGGCATTCGATATCCTGCAGCTTGCTTTTCTGCTCTATCTCACCGGTGGGTTGCAGAACCCGTTCGCGTTGTTGTTTCTCGTCCCGGTTCTGATTTCCGCAACGGCGCTGACGCCCGCGCGGACGCTCGGCCTCGGCTCGCTCGCCGCCGGGTCGGCGACATTGCTGATGCTGTTTCATCGCCCGCTGCCGTGGTTTCCACAGCAGGAATTGGCGCTGCCGTTTCCTTACGTTCTCGGCATTTGGACCGCGATTCTGCTCGGGACGGTGTTCACCGGCATCTATGCCTGGCGCGTCGCCGAGGAAGCGCGGCTGTTGGCGCAGGCGCTCGCCGCCACCGAGCTCGTGCTCGCCCGCGAGCAGCACCTGTCGCAACTCGATGGTCTCGCGGCGGCGGCGGCGCATGAACTCGGAACCCCGCTCGCCACCATCGCGCTCGTGGCGAAGGAAATGGATCACGCCTTGCCGAAGGACGGGCCCGTCGCCGAAGATTTGAAACTGTTGCGCGAGCAGGTCGAGCGCTGTCGGACCATTCTCACGAAGCTGACGTCGATGGGGCAGGACAATGCGGAATTTCTCGACACGATATCGCTCAGTCATCTCGTCGAGGAGATCGTCGCACCCC
>NZ_JBFUKD010000150.1:0-6974 GCF_056401005.1 Microvirga sp. P4_G7
GCGCGGCCTATCGCAACGGCTCTTCTCGCCTTGGCGGTGTTGCTCGGCAGCATCCTGGGCTATCGCCTCTTGCCGATTTCCTCGCTCCCTCAGGTCGATTTTCCAACCATCCAGGTGACGACGCAACTCCCGGGCGCTAGCGCAGACACAGTCGCTGCTCTCGTCACGGCGCCGCTGGAGCGCCAGCTCAGCCAGATTTCCGGATTGCAGACCTTGAGCTCAATGAGCTCTTACGGTTGGAGCCAGATCACGCTGCAATTTATTCTCGATCGAGACATCGATGCAGCATCGCAGGATGTGCAGTCGGCGATCACCGCCGCAAACAGCACCTTGCCAAACGACCTGCCATACCCACCCGTTTACGCTAAGGTCAATCCGGCCGACCCGCCGATCGTGACCCTTGCTATCACCTCGCAGACCGAGTCGTTGGCGCAACTCAGCGACATCGCGGACACGCTGATCGGACAGCGTCTCAGTCAGATTTCCGGCGTCGGTCAAGTTACAGTGCAGGGTAAGGTCCGGCCTGCCGTGCGCATTCAAGTCGATCTCCCGCGGCTCGCATCTTACGGCATCTCGCTGCAGACGTTGCGGAGTGCCATCGCCAATGCAAATTTGTCGGGATCCAAGGGTTCCCTCGACGGAGCGCAAAAGGCTCTATCGATATCCGCCAACGATCAACTAGAGAGCGCAAAGGCTTACGAGAGCGTCGTCGTGGCGTCGCCCAACGGTACACCCGTCTTCGTCAAGGACGTCGCGAACGTCGTCGGCGGCTTGGAGAACAACAAGGTCGCTGGATATTACAACGGAAAGCCGGCGGTCATCATCGACGTAAAGCGCCAACCCGGCGCCAATATCGTCCAGACGGTCGCCCTGATTCAGCAGCAGATCCCGATCCTCTCGCAATCGATGCCCGCTGGAGCCGTCCTCTCTATCGTCAGCGACCGCACCGGCACGATCCGTGCCTCGGTACGGGAAGTCGAAATGACTCTCGTCCTGAGCGTCGGCCTCGTCATTCTGGTCGTTTTGTTGTTTCTCCGGACRTTCAGCGCCACGCTCGTCGCCGGCATTGCGCTCCCGCTTTCCATCATGGCGAGCTTCGGCGTGATGTACTTTGCAGGGTTCAGCATCGATAACCTTTCGCTGATGGCACTGACGATCGCGGCCGGCTTCGTTGTCGACGACGCGATCGTCATGATCGAAAACATCACACGCTACATCGAAGAAGGTCTTTCCCCACTGGAGGCTGCGTACAAGGGCGCCGGCGAAATCGGCTTCACCATCATCTCGCTGACCATGTCCCTCATCGCCGTCTTCATCCCTCTGTTGTTCATGACCGGCATTGTCGGCCGGCTGTTTCGCGAGTTTGCCCTGACCTTGACGATCACCGTCGTCGTTTCTGCGGTGATATCGCTCACGCTCACACCGATGTTGGCGTCGCGCTTGTTGAAACCGGCGCGACGTGACGGACATTTTTTCCTCGTTCGCTGGAGCGAGCATTGGCTCGATGCACTTCTGCGCTTCTATCGCGTCACGCTCGATATCGTACTCCGTCACCGGCGAATGACGCTTCTCACGGCGATCGTCACCCTATTCGCGACGATTGCGCTCTATGTCGTCATTCCTAAAGGATTCATGCCGCAACAAGACAGCGGCCTGCTGACGGTCACGACGGAGGCCGCGCAGGATGTTTCGTTCGAGCGTATGCAGGAACTGCAGGCGCAAGTGGCGACAATCGTCACGCAGGATCCCCATGTGGCCGGGGTCGTATCACTCGTGGGTATCGGCGCAACCAATCCGACACTCAATGCGGGGTACCTCGCGGTCTCGCTCGCGCCACTCTCGGACCGGGCGTCAGCCAAGACAATCATCGCGCGCTTGCAGCAACGCCTCTCCGGAATTCCCGGCATCAACGCCAGTTTCCAGATCGTGCAGGACATCCAGATCGGCACACGCAGCGGACGTACGCCTTATCAGTATGTGCTGGTCGGCGCCGATTCCGAGAGCTTTCCGACTTGGGCCGCACGTCTCAACGACGCGCTGCTCAACCTTCCCTCCTTGTCGCATGTCTCGTCCGATTTGCAGAACAACGGGCAACGTGTTCGGATCAATGTGGATCGCGTAGCGGCCGGACGTCTCGGCGTGACCATGCAGGCCATCAACGAGGTGCTCTACGACGCCTTCGGACAGCGCCAGATTTCGACCATCTACGGCCAAGCGAACCAGTACCGTGTGGTGCTGGAAGCCGATCCTCGGTATCAGACCGATCCGAGCGCACTCGCCCAACTCTACATCGCAGGTGCCGGGGGTAAGCAAGTGCCGCTTCTGTCGGTTGCCGAAATCAAGCGTGTCGCCGCGCCGCTCGTCGTCAACCACGTCCAGCAATTCCCAGCTGTCACGTTCAATTTCGATCTTGCCGCCGGTGTCTCGCTGGATCGGGCGATCAGGGACATCAAGGCGGCCGAGGCCAGCGTCCAGCTACCGTCGAATTTCGTCGGCAGTTTTACCGGCGATGCACAGGAATTCGCACAATCTCTCGCCAGCCAACCGTGGCTCATCCTGGCTGCGATCGTGGTGATCTACATCGTCCTCGGCGTTCTCTATGAGAGCCTGGTCCATCCCTTTACGATCCTGACGACGCTTCCGTCGGCGGGCGTCGGTGCGCTCCTCGCATTGATGCTCTTCGGCATGGAACTGTCGCTGATCGGGATCATCGGCATCATTCTGCTCATGGGCATCGTGAAAAAGAACGCGATCATCATGATCGACTTCGCGATCGACGCCGAACGCAAAGGTGGAATGAGACCAGAAGCCGCGATCCGCGAGGCGTGCCTTTTGCGCTTTCGCCCGATCATGATGACGACCGTCGCCGCGCTCCTCGGCGCCTTGCCGCTCGCGTTCGGACACGGTGCGGGTGCGGAGTTGCGCGTTCCGCTCGGCATCACCATCGTCGGCGGGCTGATCTTGAGCCAGATCCTCACCCTGTACACGACACCCGTCATCTATCTCTCGATGGACGATTTGCGCAGGCGCTTTGTTACACGTGTCGGCACGTTTCCAGGGTTGGAAGCAGATCCCACGACGACGAATCCGGAACGTCCGTCATGAACGTTTCGGAGCCCTTCATCCGCAGACCTATCGGCACTCTTCTCCTCGCGGTCGGATTGCTTCTTGCCGGTGCGGTGGCCTACGCTTTCCTTCCGGTCGCCAGCCTTCCGAGCGTCGACTTCCCCACAATCCGCGTTTCGGCAAGCTTGCCCGGTGCCAACCCCGAAACAATGGCCGCGACCGTTGCCGCTCCGCTCGAACGGCATATCGGCACGATCGCCGGCGTCACGGAGCTCACCTCGACCAGCTCTCTCGGTTCGACGAACATCGCCGTTCAGTTCGACTTGACCAGGAGCATCGATGATGCCGCTCGCGATGTACAAGCCGCCATTACCGCGGCGCGGGTGGATTTGCCGAGCAGCCTATCGCGGCAACCGACGGTAAGAAAGCTCAACCCGGCATCGATCCCGGTGATGATGTTGATCATGACATCCAAGACACGGGCCGCGAGTGAGCTCTTCGATCTCGCCGATCTCGTGGTGGGAACGCGCATCGCGCAGGTTCCGGGCGTCGCCGACGTCAATGTGGGCGGATCGGAGCAGCCAGCTTTTCGCGTCGCCGTCGATCCGGGCGCCCTGCAAGCGCGTGGGCTGGGACTCGAGGACGTTCGGACCGCCATCACGAGCGCAACGTCCCTTGCCCCCAATGGACGCTTCGACGGTCAGGATACCAGCGTGCTCATTGGCACGAACAGTCAGATTCGCGACATCGAAGATTTCGCCACCATCGTTCTGAAGGCAACCGACGGGCGTATCGTCCGGCTGACCGATATCGCCGACGTTCAAGCCGCCACACGCAACCGCCTCAGCGCGGGAGGTTACAATCGCCAACCCGCCGTGAGCCTGACGATTCAAAAGACATCCGAGGCCAACGTCGTCGAAACGGTCGACAGGATTCGGGAACTCCTGCCGGAGATTCAGAACCTCCTGCCCGCCGATGTGACCCTTTTCGTCATGAACGACCGGACGAAGATGATCAACGCCAGCATCGACGAACTTCAGTTCACCCTCGCGGCGAGCGTTGTGCTCGTGATGCTGGTGGTTTTCGTTTTCCTGCGACGCGGTGCGGCCATCATTGCTGCCGGAATTACCGTGCCGCTTTCGCTTGCTGGCACTCTCGCGCTGATGTGGGCATCGGGATTCAGCCTCAACAACATGTCACTCCTCGCGCTCACGATCTCCGTCGGCTTCGTGGTCGACGACGCGATCGTGATGATCGAGAACTGCTACCGCAACATGGAAGCAGGGCTGAAACCGTATCAGGCGGCTTTGGTCGGTGCGCGCCAAATTGGTTTTACCGTCATTGCGATCAGCATCTCATTGATCGCCGCATTCATTCCGCTGCTGTTCATGGGTGGCATCACGGGCCGTATTCTGCGGGAATTCTCGCTCACGCTGACCTACGCTGTCGCAATCTCCGCCGTCGTATCGCTCACCGTGACGCCGATGATCTGCGGACGCTTCATCCGCCGCCTGCCGCAACCGCGGGAAACGGTGATCGACAGGCTGATCGAACCCTTCCTTGATGGAGTCACGGCGCTCTATGCCAGGAGTTTGCAAAGAGCATTCAAACATCAATGGCTGATGCTTTTCCTGACAGCCGGAGCGGCGGTACTGACGGTCTATTTCTATGTCACCCTACCGAAATCCCTCATGCCACAAAGCGATACAGGCCTGATCGTCGGGTTCGCGCGCGCCTCACCTGACACTTCATTCCAGGCCATGAGCCGCATCGGTGAGAGGGTGACCGACATTCTCATGGCAGATCCTGGTGTCGAGGGGGTAAGCTACTCGGTGGGCGGTTCTGGTTTTGGCGCCAATAACCAGGTTCGCTTCTTCCTCAACCTGAAGCCGCTTGAGGAGCGCCGCGCGACGACGTTCGAGATCATCACGCGGCTGCGCGAAAGTCTGGCGTCGGTCGTCGAAGCCCAGGTGACCCTGTTTCCGCCGCAAGAGATCACGATCGGCGCGCGCTCTTCTCGCTCGCAGTATCAGTTCACATTGTGGAGTACCGATCTCGACGAGCTGACAAAATGGGTGCCTCAAGCCGTACAGCGTGTCCGCGGCGTGCCGGGCATCGTCGACGTCAATACCGATCGTGAACAAGGCGGGCCGGAGGTTTTTGTGCGCATCGATCGCGTGCAGGCGGCCAGGCTCGGCATCGCCGTGCGCGACATCAACGCTGTTCTGAACAACGCGTTTTCGCAGCGTCAGATCGCGACGCTCTACGGCGATCGCAACCAATACAAAATCGTTCTCGAGGTTGACCCACGTCTTCAGCGGGATGCAGGAGGTCTCGATCACCTTTTTGTCGAAGCCAGCAACGGCACCCAAGTTCCGCTCTCTGCGGTGACCACCTTGGAATCGTCGTCTGCGCCACTGGTCGTCAATCATCAGGGTCAGTTTCCATCGGTGACCATCAGTTACAACCTGGCGGAAGACGTTGCCCTTGGCGAGGCGACAGACAGGATCGCGCTTGCCGTCGCGCAACTGCACATGCCGGAAAGTGTGCACGTGCAATTCGCGGGGGACGCCGCGACCTTGGCGCAGACGCAAACGAGCCAGGTGTTCCTGATCATCGCCGCGATCGTAACGATCTATCTGGTGCTCGGCATCCTCTATGAGAACCTCATCCATCCCCTGACGATCCTGTCGACCTTGCCCTCGGCCGGCCTCGGCGCATTGCTCGCGTTGAAGCTCACGGGAACGAGTCTTTCACTCCTCGCGCTCATCGGGATCATGCTCTTGATCGGCATCGTCAAGAAAAACGGCATCATGCTGATTGACTTCGCGCTCGAGGTGGAACGGAAGGACGGTCTCTCGCCGGAAGATGCCATACGCGCGGCTTGTATCGAGCGTTTCAGGCCCATTACCATGACGACTCTTGCCGCCCTTCTCGGCGCGCTTCCCTTGATTTTTGCTGGTGGCGCCGGTGCCGAAATTCGCCAGCCGCTCGGCATCACAATCGTCGGTGGTCTTATCATGTCTCAGCTTCTGACGATTTACACGACGCCGATCATCTACCTTTTGCTCGACCGGTTACGTTTCCGAAAGCGCGAGGCCAGTTTGGAGGCGAACGCTTGACGTTCCCTTCGTTTCGAGTGGTATCGTGAGGCGGCCCTAGGCGACCCGACGGATACGCTCTCGATGCGCGGTGTAGAGCCCGCTTCCGACGATCACGCATGCTCCAACGACCGTCCAAAAATCCGGCACGTTGCTGAAGATCAGGTATCCGAGCAACGCGGATGAGATCAGTTGCATATAGGAGAATGGTGCAAGAACGGATGCGTTGGCGTTCCTGAAGGCCAAGACGACCAGAAGCTGCCCGACGGTCGACGTCACGCCGGTTGCGAGACCGAGTGCAACTTCATGCCAACCGAGCGGAGACCATTGAAACGGAACCATGAACGACAGCACGATCAGTCCGACGAGGGCCGCATAGGTCAACGTCACGATCGGCCCGTCCCCGCCGCTCATCTTGCGGGTGATGACGAGGCCCACGGCCCAGCTCAGAGCCGAGAAAATGGGGAAAATCGCGGAAACATCGAACACGCCTAGACCCGGTCGAACGACGATCAGGACACCGACCAGGCCGATGACGACCGCGAGCCAACGTCGAATACCGACGGTCTCGCCAAGGAGAAAAATCGACAAAGCTGTGACAAAGGCGGGAGATATGAAGGAGATTGCCGTCGCTTCCGCCATCGGCAAATAGCGGAGGCCGGTGACGAAGAGCGTGGCCGAGCCCAGGATGCCGAATCCGCGGGCAATCTGGAGGCCGGGTGTCTGCGATCTGAGGAGTGGTCCCTTCCCAAAAGCCGCGTGAGCGCCCAGCATGATGATCGTGAAGACGACGAAGCGCAGCCACGA
>NZ_JBFUKD010000151.1:0-6973 GCF_056401005.1 Microvirga sp. P4_G7
GAGAAAGCGCCGTATTTCGGGACGTTCGGCAATCCCTGCATCGCCGACACGCTGAAAAGGACGTGCTCCTCCGCGACATAGGCGATGCCCCGCGCGATCAACCGGTCGATGATCATGCGCATCTCTTCGATGTGCTCGGTCGCCCGCGGTTCGATGAAACGAGCCGGTTTGCCGACTTCGTTCACGTCGTCCGGCATCAGCACGCCGAGCGCACGAATATCCGCATGAAACTGCGCTTCGGTCTTCTGCGTCACGACGCGGATCGCGTCATTGTGGGGGAGGCCCGGAAAGTCGCGGGCGGCGCGCGCGTTGATCTTGTCGTCCACGTCGGTGATGTTGCGGACATACGTCACTGCGCCGTCGCCGTAGATGTGCCGCAGCAGACGGAACAGAAGATCGAAGACGATGATGGGACGCGCGTTGCCGATATGCGCGTAGTCGTAGACCGTCGGCCCGCAGACGTAGAGGCGCACATTCCTCGCGTCGATCGGGACGAAATCGTCCTTCGACCGGGTCAGGGTGTTGTGAAACCGCAAGGTCCGCGTCATGAAACCAAGTCCCTTCAGGCCGCCGGCCGGAGGATGGTTTCGATCTTGTGTTGAGAACGAGACAGCCCCTGCCAGCGGTGTGCGCTAGCTGCAAATGATCCCGGAAATGAGGATGGTGGCCGTTGTCATGGACAGATCAATGCCGTCTCGGGCTTTTCCCGTCAAGTACGGACTTTAGGCTATCGCCGCCGCGCCCTCCCGCCCAGCGTGCGGCGCGGCACATCTGCGTTCTTTGCAGGGGTCAATTCATGCAACCGTCTGGCTAGGTCGGCGTTAGAGCTTTATTCACGGTCGCCCGCCACTATCAGGGCGTGGTTCCAAGTTCGGAGAAGTCTTCCATGCGCCGCACGTTTGCCGTGCTCGGTCTATCCCTTTTTGCGGCTTGTGCAGCCGCGTCCCTGGCGTTTCTCCCGAACCGCAGCGAGGCTTCCGCTTCCGAGGCCACCTTCCTCGTGCCCGCCAATGACGGCTATGGCATCGCCGAATGCCTGACGGCCGGACTGGCCTGCGGCCACATCGTCGCCAACAGCTGGTGCGAGGCGCAGGGCTATGCCCGCGCCATATCGTTCCGCCAGGTCGAACCCGGCGAAACGACTGGCACGATCACCAAGGTCGCTCTTTCACGCCAGCAGGCGCCGATCTCGATCACCTGCTCCAACTGAACAGCCGCCTAGCTCTTCAGCCAATCTCCGCATTTCGGCGCATCGCCGCTGGCGCCCCATGGCGCGAGCGGAATGCTCGACGTGGAATTCTTCGGCGAGCCCTCGATCGGCCGGTCGGAATAGACCAGGTAGACGAGGGTGTTCCGCTTGACGTCGCAGCCGCGCACGATGTGCATGCGCTTGAAGACGAGGGACCGCCGTTCGCTGAAGACCACGTCTCCCTGGGCGAAGCGCTCCTTGAACCGAATCGGCCCCACCTGGCGACAGGACAGGGAGATGTCGGAGACTTCCTCCGCGACCCCGAGCGTACCCGACACGCCGCCGCGCTCCGGCGCCGTATAGTGGCAGGCGACGCCCTCCACCACCGGATCGTCGAGCCCGTAGACTGCGAGCTTGTCATTCGGCGTCAGCGCGCGCCAGACGGTGGATTTCTTGAAGATGAGATCCGGGTCCTGGGCGGAGGCCGTGGTCAGCCCTCCCGCGCACAGCAACGTCAACGCCAAGGCAATTCGAACGAACATCGATGAAGGCTCCTTCCTTCCCCCTCAAATGGGAAGGCGATGSAGATGTGGGAAGAGCTTGTCCGTTTGGCGAGGGGTCATTCCGCCTGATGGCAGCAAACACAGATCTTGTTGCCATCGAGATCCCGGAAATAGGCACCGTAGTAATTCGCGTGATAGTGCGGCCGGAGGGAAGGCTCGCCTTCGTTCGTTCCCCCTTCAGCCAAGGCAATCGCGTGACAATGATCGACCGTCGATCGATTCGGGGCCAGAAAGGCGACCATGGCGCCATTTCCGATGGAAGCCTCCGCTCCGTCAAAAGGACGCACGACAAGGAAGAGCGGTCGTTTTTCGGCGTTCGCATAGGCCAGCATGGTCTCGAACGTCAGCTTGAGGTTGATGTCGAGAGGTTGGAGAACCCGGTCGTAGAACCCTTTGGCGCGTGCCAGATCATTTGATCCGACGGTCGTATGGCTGTACATGACGGTTTGTCCCTCGCGCCCTGACGAAACGAGCCATGCTGACTTGCTTTCGCCGGGCGGGGCAAGGGGACTGCCACACGAGGGCCGGTTTCGGCCTTACTATGACCATCGAATTCGGGAACTGACGGCTCCAGACCTTCTGTTCTAAGCGGAACGTTAATGGCAAAGACACTCTTCAAGCGGGCCGTTCTGGCCGCCGCGGCTTTCTTTCTCGCAGGCGGCGTGGCTGTGGCGCAATCACCCGAATGTCAGCGGTATCGCGCCGAATTGGCTGCGATGGACCGTGGCGGCGGTGGAATCGATCCCGGTTTGGCGGCTCAGGCCCAAGGGCAGCGGAACGAGATCTCGCGTCTTCTCGCCTATCAGCGTTCCATCGGCTGCGACCGTGGCCCGCTCAATTTCTTTTCCGGCCCCGCCCCGGCCGAGTGCGGGCCGATCGCCCGCCAGATCCAGCAGATGGAAGCCAATTACGGACGTCTTGTAGCGCAAGCGCGCGAGAGCGGCGGCGGCGACATGCGCCGGCGTCAGCTCCAGGCCGCCGTGCAGCAGGCATGCGCCGTCGACGGTCCTCGCGGCTTCTTCGAGACCCTGTTCGGCCCGCCGCGCGGCCAGCCGGTTCAGCCCGAAATCATGGAAGAGGTGCCCAACGCCCCGCAGGACCGCCCTCTCGGCGGCCGCCGCCTCGTCTGCGTAAAGACGTGCGATGGCTCGTTCTTCCCCTTGAGCAACTCCCCCGGCGGCCGCGAGGGCGCCGACGAGATGTGCCAAGCCCTCTGTCCCGGCACGGAAACGGTCGCCTTCGCCACCTCAGGAGGCGAGGAATCGCTGAGCTACGCCGTCTCGCTGAAAGGTCAGGCCTACACCAACCTCGCCAACGCCTTCAAATTCCGCAAGACGTTCGACGAGAGCTGCGCCTGTAAGAAAGACAACGAGAGCTGGGCGACCGTCCTGCGCCGCGCCGAAGGCATGCTCGACCAGAAGCGCGGCGACATGATCGTCACAGCCGAAAAGGCCGAGGAATTGTCTCGCCCGAAGGCCGCTGCGGTCGCCAAGGGCAAAGCCGCCGACAAGAAGGCCGCAACCGATGCAGCGGAAGCGCAAGCCGCCGAGGCTGCAGCTGCCGCGCCCACGGCCGGTAGCGAATCCGCCGGTATCGGTCCGCAATCGATCGAAAAGGATAAGGTCGTCGGTCAAGCCGAAGGCCCGAAGCGCGAAGTGGTCGCGGGCGGCGCCAAGAAGACCGTCCGCATCGTAGCGCCGAACATCATCCCGGTTCCCGAGAGCAAGACACCGTAGCTTCCGACCCTTCCAACACCCTTCGTCATCCGGGTCGCGCTACGCAACCCGGAATGACTGGATTTGAAGGCTGCTCAGGCTGATTGGCCTGCCAGTCGCGCTTGCACCTTGTCCGGGCCGATGAGCGGCAGCAAGGCCGCCAATTCAGGACCGTGATCGAGGCCGGTCAGAGCCAGACGAAGCGGCATGAAAAGAGCTTTCCCCTTCAGCCCGGTCTCGGTCTTCACGGCTTCGGTCCATGCCTTCCAGGTCGTGGTGTCCCATGGCGCCGCCGGCAGGACCTTGAGAGCTGCATCTGCAAACGTCTTGTCCTCGATGACGGGCGCGACCGGCCCCTTCACGACGTTCCACCAGGTCGACGCGTCGGCGAGCTTGATCAGGTTCGTACGGACCGCCAGCCAGAAATCTTCGCCAGCATCCATTCCCAGTTTGGCGAGCCGCTCGCGCGCCTTTTCAAAGGGCATGTCGTGGACGAGCTTGGCATTCAATTGTTCGAGCTCGTGCTCGTCGAACTTGGCCGGCGCCCGCGAAATATGGGCAAAATCGATCAGGCCGGCGAGTTCGTCGAGATCGGCCACCGGACGCACCGATTCCGCCGTGCCGACGAGAACCGCGAGCGAGGCGACGGCCTGAGGCTCGAGGCCGGCCTCGCGCAGGCTGGTCAGTGAAAGATGTCCCAGCCGCTTCGATAGCCCCTCCCCGCTCGCCGTCGTCAGGAGGTTGATGTGGCCGAATTGCGGAAGATGGGTTCCGAGCGCTTCGAAGATCTGAATCTGAACCGCCGTGTTGGTGACGTGGTCCTCACCGCGGATCACGTGGCTGATCTTGAGATCCACGTCGTCCACGACCGAAGGAAGCGTATAGAGATACGTCCCGTCCTCGCGCACGAGCACCGGATCCGATAGGGAGCCGCAATCCACGTGGCACTCGCTGCGCACCATGTCGGTCCAGGTCACCACGCGGTGGTCGAGCCGAAAGCGCCAATGCGGCGTCCGGCCTTCGGATTCGAGCTTCTCGCGGTCGGCTTCCGTGAGTTTGAGCGCGGCCCGGTCGTAGATCGGCGGTTGGCCGCGTGCGAGCTGCCGCTTGCGGCGGAATTCCAGCTCCTCCGCGGTCTCGTAGCACGCATAGAGACGCCCGACATCGCGCAGACGCTCGGCGGCGGCATCATAGAGGTCGATGCGCTCCGACTGGCGTACGACGATATCCGGCGGTGTCCCCAGCCATTCGAGGTCCACCTCGATCGCATCGGCGTATTCACGCTTGGAGCGAGCGGTGTCGGTATCGTCGAAGCGCAGCACGAACACGCCGCCCTCGCGCCGCGCGAACAGGGCGTTGATGAGCGACTGGCGCGCATTGCCGATATGGATGAGCCCGGTGGGTGACGGGGCGAAGCGGACGATTGGCTTAGACATGCAATCCCTATGGCAAAGGGTGTGAGGCGATGCAATGGCCCGGCGGCTTCGCGGGCCTCGACAGTGGTCTAAATGTCCAAGGCCGGTTGTCGTGGCCTGGCCGCGGGCGCAACCGCCTCGTCGGCCTTCGGCGCCGGCCGGCCGTCGTCCCGAAAGCGGTTGACGATGGGATAACGCCGGTCGCGGCCGTAATTCTTCTTCGTCACCTTCACGCCGGGCGCCGATTGCCGCCGCTTGTATTCCGCAACGTAGAGAAGGCGCTCGACCTTCTTCACCGTTTCGGGATCGTGGCCCTTGGCCACGATATCGGAAACCCGCATCTCCTGCTCGACGAGACATTTGAGGATATCGTCGAGAACGACGTAAGGCGGTAGGGAATCCTCGTCCTTCTGATCCTCGCGCAATTCAGCACTCGGCGGCTTGGTGATGATGCGCTCCGGGATGACGAGTCCGTCAGGGCCCAGAGCCCCCTTCGGTTTCCACCGGTTGCGCAAGCCGCAAAGATGAAACACCTCGGTCTTGTAGAGATCCTTGATCGGATTGAAGCCGCCGTTCATATCGCCGTAGAGCGTGGCGTACCCCACCGACATTTCCGACTTGTTGCCGGTGGTGACGACCATGGAGCCGAACTTGTTGGACACCGACATGAGGAGCGTGCCGCGCGCACGGCTCTGCAGGTTCTCCTCCGTGATATCGCGCGGGCGCCCGGCAAAGAGCGGTTGCAGAATCTGCTCGAAACCCTCGACAGCGGCCGCGATCGGCAAAATGTCGTAGCGAACGCCGAGCGCCTTGGCGCATTCCGCCGCGTCGGTAAGGGATTCCGACGACGTATAGCGGTACGGCATCATGATCGCGTGAACCCGCTCCGGTCCGAGCGCGTCAACGGCCATCGCAGCGCAGAGTGCTGAATCGATACCGCCGGACAAGCCAAATACGACACCCGGAAAACGGTTCTTCTCGACGTAGTCGCGAAGGCCGAGAACGCAAGCGGCGTAATCGGCCTCGGGCCCCTCTTCGACGGTCTCGCGTGGTGCGTCGATGCAGGCCCAGGTGTCCCCCTTCCGCTCCCAGATCGTCAGGGCGACGGCTTCCTGAAATGCGGAAAGCTGGCATGCAAGCGAAGAATCGGCCTGCAGCGCGAACGATGCACCGTCGAAGACCAATTCGTCCTGACCGCCGACGGCATTGAGATAAACGAGCGGCAGGCCGCTGTCCGTGACCCGGGCGGCCGCGATGTTGAAACGCTCTTCCGTCTTTCCTTGCCAATAGGGAGACCCGTTGGGCACCAGAAGAATTTCCGCGCCGGTCTCGGCAAGGCACTCCACGACTTCTTCACCCCAGATGTCTTCGCAGATGGGCAATCCGAGCCGGATGCCCCGAAAGCTCACGGGCCCGGCAAGTCCGCCGGCGGCGAAGATGCGCTTCTCGTCGAAAACGCCGTAATTCGGCAGGTCCGCCTTGAAGCGGATCGTTGCGATCTTGCCTTCGTCGAGCAATGCGTAGGCGTTGTAGACGAGATCATCTTCGTTCCATGGCAAGCCCACGAGCATCGCCGGGCCGCCATCGGCGGTTTCGCGCGCGAGACGTTCCAACGCGGCGCGGCATGCGTCTTGGAAGGCCGGCTTCAGAACGAGGTCCTCGGCCGGGTACCCGGCAAGAAACAATTCCGAGAACATGACGATGTCGGCACCGAGCCTATGCGCCTCGGCACGAGCGGTTCGCGCCTTCGCTTCGTTCCCGCCCACATCGCCGACGATGGGGTTGAGCTGAGCGAGCGCGATCTTGAGGATGTTCTGAACCATGGCTAGCCGGATTTAGCGCGTTGCAGGAACGGCAGCAACAGGTTCGCCCCGTCGGAAACGACTGCGTCCTCCGCGATCAACGCATGATGGATGCCCAAAGCGGCCGTGATGCCGTCGGCGGCGGCGCATGTGATGTTGTGGGATCCGTAGGCCGCATCTCCTGCCGCGTAGACGCCCTCGATCGTGGTCATCTTCGCCGAATCCGTCGTGATTTGCGGCCCCGATCCGCCATCTTCGAACGCGCAACCGATCGTCTCCGCAAGAGGGC
>NZ_JBFUKD010000152.1:0-6953 GCF_056401005.1 Microvirga sp. P4_G7
GAATACTGTCTTGTTGGAGATCTAGCTTGGCCGCTGCAGTCTTTTACTGAACGGCCGCGGTCTTGGGAAGCGTCACCCGCCRGTGAGGCTCATATGTCGCGCGACGGCCGGACGGTTGTGGCGGCGGTCGATGATGAAGTCGTGCCCCTTCGGCTTGCGCGCGATCGCATCCGCGATGGCATCTTCGAGGTCCTGCAGCGAACCGTCACGAAGCGGCGTCCTGAGATCCGCCGCGTCCTCTTGGCCGAGACACATGAACAGCTGCCCGGTGCAGGTCAGGCGGACTCGATTGCAGCTCTCGCAGAAATTGTGGCTCAAGGGCGTAATAAACCCAAGCTTGCCGCCCGTCTCCTTGACGCTCACGTAGCGGGCCGGACCGCCGCTGCGTTCGGGAAGATCCTCGAGCGCATAGCGCTCACGCAGACGCGCACGTACCGCAGACAGCGGCAGGAATTGGTCGACGCGTTGGGTCTCGATCTCGCCCAGGGGCATGACCTCGATGAGCGTGAGGTCCATGCCACGCCCGTGCGCCCATTCCATCAGGCTTTCGATCTCATGCTCGTTCACGTCCTTGAGCGCGACGGCGTTGATCTTGACCCGGAGCCCCGCCGCCTGCGCCGCGTCGAGGCCCTCCATCACCTTCGCGATGTCGCCCCATCGTGTGATCCGGCGAAACTTGGCCGGGTCGAGCGTATCGAGCGAAACATTGATCCGCTTGACGCCGTGGGCGGCGAGTTCGGCGGCGTGGCGCGCGAGCTGGGAGCCGTTGGTCGTTACGGTCAACTCGTCGAGTGCGCCGGATGCGAGATGTCGAGAGAGGGCTTGGAACAGACTCATGATGTTCCGGCGTACCAGCGGCTCTCCGCCGGTGATGCGCAGCTTGCGGACCCCCCGTGCGACAAAGACGGTGCACAACTGGTCGAGCTCTTCGAGAGTGAGGAGATCGCGCTTCGGCAGGAAGGACATGTCCTCGGACATGCAATAGACACAGCGAAAATCACACCGGTCCGTCACTGAGACGCGAAGATAGGTGATGGCACGCCCGAACGGGTCGACGAGAGGAGCGTTCAGCTCTGCCGATGGCGCGGAGATGTCCCACATCGCGGTCGAAATCGCTCCTGATCAAGTCGCCACCGTGAGGTTGGTGACTTTGGTGACTTGGGGCTTGGGTGACTTGGGGCTTGCCCTTAGCTTAGATGTCGGACAGGACCGCAGGAAGATCAAGCACCTGAAGAAGGTTGAACGATGACATCCGACCGTTGGCCGAGCGAATTGCGCCTGAGCAAGGACAAGCGGACGCTCCATGTTGCCTTCGACAGCGGCGAAACCTTTGAGCTCCCGGCCGAGCTCCTGCGGATCGCGAGTCCGTCTGCGGAGGTTCAGGGGCATAGCCCTTCGGAGCGCAAAACGGTGCCGGGCAAGCGGAATGTCGAGATCATCAAGATCGAGCCGATCGGCAATTACGCGGTCAAGCTCACTTTCGACGATCTTCACGATACGGGAATCTACGGCTGGGGCTACCTCTACGAACTCGGGGAGGCTAAAGCGGAGAAGTGGGAAGCCTATCTCGCCGAACTCGCTGCGAAGGGGCTCTCGCGGGATCCAGTCAGGCGCATGTAGACGCCGCCAAACGAAAAAGGCCGGCGAAACGCCGGCCTTGAATGCATTTCTTGCAGTGCGCTCAACGCAGGACGACGACTCGGGCGCCGACTTTGGCGCGGCCATAGAGATCGATCACATCTTCGTTCGTCATCCGGATGCATCCGGATGAAACGGCTTGACCGATCGTCTCCGGCTCGTTGGAGCCGTGGATGCGATAGATCGTGCTGCCGATATAGAGCGCGCGGGCGCCGAGCGGGTTGTCCGGTCCGCCACGCATGTAGCGAGGCAGGTCGGGGCGGCGCTTCAGCATCTGCGACGGCGGACGCCAATCCGGCCACTCGCGCTTCATGGTGACGCTGTGCGCTCCACCCCAGGTGAACCCCGGTCGTCCGACGCCGACTCCATAGCGAACGGCCTGGCCGTTGCCGATGACGTAGTAGAGCCGGCGATCCGACGTGGAGACGACGATGGTGCCGGGCGCATAGCGACCGTCGAACGAGACGACTTCCCGAGGAATCGGCGAAGCCTGCGCCTGGAACGACTGATCGTTGCCGTAAAGCGGCTGGCGCGTCAGCGGATCGATTTCTGTGAAAGCGGCAGCCGGCGTCGCAAAAGCGACGGCGGCGCACGCAAGCCCGTACAGGGCGGCGCGAATGCGTCCCATAATTGCCTCGAAAACTTCTCGTTTTGATCGCGTTTGGTCTTAATTAAACGCAATAGCCCCGTTTGAGATCCGTTCCATAGCAGAGGATTCAGCCGAATTCATAGGGCTGCCTGCCATCATTTGGCCGCGTCGTTAATCAGGTCTTATGCGGGAGCCGCCACATTTCCGGCCGAGCCTCATAACGAGCAATAATGTCGGTCGCTGAAAGGATCGGCTTGACGTATGGGGTTTCAGGCCCTTAGAAGGCCCTCACCGGGCGCGTAGCTCAGCGGGAGAGYATTCGCTTCACACGCGAAGGGTCACAGGTTCAATCCCTGTCGCGCCCACCATTTTCCGGTTCATGTCTGTCTTCACAATCGCGTGTTCCCCTTGGCGGGGCAACGCTTGGCGTTGCGCGCTTTCAGGCCGCCATCTTCTTCAGGAGGTTCGTCGTTGCGGCGAACAGATCGTCGAAGTGGTCGATGACCAGTTCCGGGTTCAAACGGCGCACGGGCACATCGGTGTAGCCGAACGGCACGGCGATGACCGGGATCTTTGCTGCTTGAGCGGTCACGATATCGGTCTTGGAATCGCCGATCATGACGGCCCTGCGCGGATCGCCTCCGGCGCGTTCGATCGTCAGCGTCAGATGACGGGGATCCGGCTTGAAGAACGGAAAGGTGTCGCGCCCGCAATTGGCGGCAAACCGGCTTGCGACTCCCAGCGCCTCGAGCAGCTTCACCGAGTGGACTTCAACCTTGTTGGTGCAGACCGCCAGCAGGAAACCCGCCTCGGCCAGATCCGCGAGAGCCCGCTCGACTCCTGGGAACAGGGTCGTATGAACGCGGATATTCTCGCCGTAATGGACCATGAATTGCYGAAACAGTTCTTCCAACCGATCCGGAGAAAGATCCCGTCCCGCGGTCGCGAAGCCGCGCTCGATGAGGGCACGCGCGCCTGAACCGATCAGATCCCGTGCTTTCCGCAGCGGAAGAGGCGCCAGGCCCTCATGTTCGAGGATGACGTTCAGGGTCCCGATCAGATCGCCTGCGGTGTCGGCGAGCGTTCCATCGAGATCGAAGACGGCAATCGGGCGAAGGTGTTGGGCCATGAGTCCTGGCTAGCTTTTAGGGGCAGGGGAATCAAGCGCGGCGATGATATGCTGCCGGTCTGATTCGATTTGCCTAGAGGGAGACGAGAATGCGGCGGACCAGTCTTTGCGTCCATGTTGCAGCATCATTGGTTGCCGGAATGTTAGCGACTTCCGTTTCTGCAGCTCCATATGATTTTGTTCCGGCTCCGCAGAACGACCTGAACCGCGTCTACCGGATCGAGCGCATCACCGGTGAGGTCAGTTCGTGCCAGTACGGTCTCCAGGAGGGCACGATCGGCGTCACGCTCTGCTTTGGTCCCGGGGAGGGCGCCGGCGCGCAGGTTCCTGGGGAATACGGTCTCGTCGCCTCGCGTCACGACCGGGAGGGCGGCGTCTTTCGGGTCAATTTCCGCACCGGCGACATGAGTGTCTGTTACGTGTTCGACGAAAAGGTCGTCTGCACCCCACAAACCAGCCCGTCCGCTGCGGCCCCTGGCGCACCGACCGCGTCGACCCCGAGCGTGAGGCCGGGATCCGGCGCATCCCCGCAAAAACCTTAGCCCTGCAACAATCGCATTCCCTTACCGGCCGAGTACGGTTATGTAGTTGCGCTTTCGGGGGGTATCGAGCGTGATCGGTGCCTTCGGCTTGCGGAGTCGCGGAAAAACGATATGCAGCGGCAGGATCTGTACGTGCGATGGCTGAAGCGGGTCCGTCCCGCAGGTTCGGCTATGGCTCGCCGGCATATCGTCCTTGTTCCCCTAACGTCCTTGTTCCATGGAGCGACCAGTGAGCGATGAATTGAAGCGCGCCGCGGCGCGGCGGGCGGCGGCTCTCGTCACCGACGGCATGAGGCTCGGTCTGGGGACCGGTTCGACCGCAGCGCATTTCGTGACGGCGATCGCCGAGCGTGTCCGCGACGGTCTGCGGGTCGTCGGCGTTCCGACATCCGAGGCGACGCGGGCGCAGGCGGAGCGTGAAGGCGTTCCGCTGACGACCCTCGACGAAACACCCCAACTCGACCTGACGATCGACGGCGCCGACGAGCTCGACGATCAGCTCCGCTTGATCAAGGGTGGCGGGGGCGCCCTGTTGCGCGAAAAGATCGTCGCAGCCGCGAGCCGGCGCATGATCGTGATTGCCGACGGGACGAAGCGCGTGCAGCAGCTCGGCCGTTTTCCGCTGCCGATCGAAGTGGTGTCGTTTGGGCTGAAGACGACCGAAATCGCAATTGCCCGGCTTCTGCGGGAGCAGCGATTGTCCGACACGCTGCGTCTCAGGCGCACTGCGACAGGCGATGTCTTTGTCACCGATGGCGGGCACTATATTCTCGACGCACCTCTCGAACGTATCGGCGATGCCGAGCGGCTCGCGTCCTCGCTCAACACCGTTCCCGGCGTTGTCGAACACGGTCTTTTCATCGGCCTTGCCACCGGCGCGATCCTTGCGACGGACGGCGGGCTTGTCGAACTCGGTCAGGTCTGACCATAAGCCTCTATGATTGGAGCCTCCTCAATGATCCGTTCTTCTCGTCTGGCCGCGGTGTCCGTGGCGCTCTTCCTGTTTGCAGGTCCGGTGCTGGCGCAGCAGGCCCCGCAGCCGACCGCGAGCCATCTGGCGCTCGCCCGTGAGGTCGCGATCACGTCCGGCATGACCCGTTCCATCGACGCGATGTCCGAGCCGCTGATCGGTCAATTGCAGCAGATGAACGTGACCCGCCCGGAGATCAAAAAAGACCTCGACCAGGTCGTCGAAATTCTGAAGCCGGAAGTCGAGCTGCAGAAGCAGAAGATGATCGACACCGCCGCGAAGATTTTCGCCGCGCAGCTGACCGAGCCGGAACTGAAGGAAATCGCGGCCTTCTACAAGTCGGCAGCCGGAATCAAGTACGTTCAGATCCAGCCAGCGTTGCTCGACGATGTCGTCAGGGAGCTCGCGACCTGGACCCAGAACATCGCCGAGTACGTCATGATCCGTGCCCGCGCGGAAATGTCGAAGCGCGGTCATCAGTTGAACTAAGTGGCAACGGCACGAAACGAAAAAGGCCCGGCATTGCCGGGCCTTTCTTTTGCGCAGTGCTGTCTCAGCGAAAGCTAGTCTTCCGCGGCCTTGAACTTGTTCATTCCCTTGAGAACGAAGGGGAGGACGAGGGCGATCAAGGCGACCRTCAACAGGGTCGCCGAAATCGGGCTCTGCAGCAGCACCATCGGATCCCCGAGGCTGATCGACAATGCGCGTCGGAGCTGGCTTTCGGCAATCGGCCCCAGGATGAGACCGACGACGACCGGCGCAATGGGGTAGTCGAACCGCCGCATCAAGAAGCCGAGAACGCCGAAGACCCCGAGCATGGTKAGCTCCACCACTGAGGGCTTGGCTGCAATCGTGCCCATGGTCGCGAACACCAGAATGCCCGCATAGAGCCAGGGCTGCGGAATGGCGAGCAACTTCACCCAGAGACCGACGAGCGGAAGATTGAGAACCAGCAGCATCGTGTTGGCGATGAACAGGCTCGCGATCAGGCCCCAGACCAGTTCGGGCCGCTCGGCAAACAGGAGCGGACCGGGATTGAGGCCGTATTGCTGGAAGCCGGCGAGCATCATCGCCGCTGTCGCCGAGGTGGGTAGACCGAGCGCCAGCAGCGGAACGAGCGTTCCGGCGGCGGACGCGTTGTTGGCGGCTTCGGGGCCCGCAACGCCTTCGATGGCACCGCGCCCGAATTCCTCCGGATGCTTGGACAGCCTCTTCTCCGTCGAATAGGACAGGAAGGTCGGGATTTCGGCGCCACCGGCCGGCAAGGCTCCGATCGGAAATCCGAAGGCCGTGCCGCGAAGCCAGGGCTTCCACGATCGCTTCCAGTCTTCCTTGGTCATCCAGAGCGAGCCTCTGACGGGTTCGAGGACTTCCTCCTGGATATGACGCCGCGAGGCGACATAAAGCGCTTCGCCCACGGCGAACAGGCCGACGGCGAGCGTGGTGACTTCGACGCCATCCAGCAATTCGGGAACGCCGAAGGTGAGCCGCGCCTGTCCCGTCAGCTTGTCGATGCCGACAAGACCGAGGGCCAAGCCGATGAAGAGACTCGTCAGGCCGCGAACGGGCGAGTCGCCGAACGTCGCGGACACGGTGACGAAAGCGACGCACATGAGGGCGAAGTAATCCTCCGGACCGAATTGAACCGCGAGCTCCACGAGAGTCGGCGCCAGAAACGCAAGGCCCAGCGTCGCGATCGTGCCGGCGACGAACGAACCGATGGCGGCGGTGGCGAGCGCTGGCCCGCCGCGTCCGGCCTTCGCCATCTTGTTGCCTTCGAGCGCCGTCGCCATCGAGGCGCTTTCGCCGGGGGTGTTGATCAGGATCGCGGTGGTCGATCCGCCATACATGCCGCCATAATAGATACCGGCGAACATGATGATGGAGCCGCCTGGATCGAGCTTGAACGTGATCGGCAGAAGGAGCGCGACGGTGAGGGCCGGGCCGATGCCGGGCAGCACGCCGACTGCGGTCCCGAGCAGAACGCCGATGAGTGCGAAGAGCAGGTTCATCGGCTGGACGGCGACGGTCAGTCCGTGCGCGAGGGCGATAAAGGCGTCCATTTCAAACCCTCAGATCAAACGC
>NZ_JBFUKD010000153.1:0-6934 GCF_056401005.1 Microvirga sp. P4_G7
GATCTACCTCATCAAGGACATGCTGGAGGGCGGCAAGCCGGCGACGCCGGAGGTGGTCAAGCATATCGACCGCTGCCTGTCCTGCCTGTCGTGCATGACCACCTGTCCGTCCGGTGTGCATTACATGCACCTCGTCGATCATGCGCGGTCCTACATCGAAGAGACCTACACGCGGCCGTGGCATGACCGGCTTTTGCGGTCGGTGCTTGCGGCGATCTTGCCTTATCCGAACCGGTTCCGCCTCGCCATCGCTCTCGCGCTAATGGCAAAGCCGCTCAAGGGTGTTCTGGGCGCGCTGCCGTTGTTCGGTCCGCGGTTGCAGGCGATGGTCGATCTCGCGCCGGCACGCATTCCGCACCGTTCGCCGTTCGATGCGCCGGGGACGTTCCGGGCAAAAGGAACACGCCGCGGAAGAGTGGCGATCCTGTCAGGTTGTGCGCAGCCGGTGCTGAAGCCGGGCTTCAACGAGGCTGCCGTGCGGCTTCTCAATCGTCACGGCATCGAAGTGGTGCAGCCGAAAGGCGAGGGGTGCTGCGGCGCGCTCGTGCATCATATGGGTCGCGAGGAAGACGGTCTCGCCTTCGCCAAGCGCAACATCGATGCCTGGATCGCCGAGATGGACGCCGACGGGCTCGATGCGATCGTCATCACCGCGTCAGGCTGCGGCACGACGATCAAGGATTACGGCTTCATGTTCCGCGACGATCCGGCCTACGCCGAGAAGGCGGCACGGGTGTCCGCGCTGGCGAAGGATGTGACCGAATACGTCTCCTCCCTCAAGCTGATGAAGCCGGCGCAAGAAACCGATCTCGTCGTCGCCTATCATTCGGCCTGCTCAATGCAGCACGGCCAACAGATCAGGACCGAGCCGAAGGCGCTTCTGAAACAGGCGGGCTTTATCGTGAAGGACGTCCCCGAGGGGCATATCTGCTGCGGGTCGGCCGGCACTTACAACCTGCTTCAGCCGGAAATCGCCGGCAAGCTGCGGGAGCGCAAGGTCGCCAATATCGAACGGGTCCAGCCCGATCTCATCGCGACCGGCAATATCGGCTGCATGACCCAGATCGGGAAGGGAACTTTGATTCCGATCGTCCATACGGTCGAGCTTCTGGACTGGGCGACGGGAGGACCGCTCCCGGAAAGTCTCCAGGAATCCAGCATTTCCCACCGTTTCCATCGGCAAAGCGGGATCGAGGCGAACCAAGTATAGGATCATCATCCGCAACGAAATTTTGTTTTCTCGCGGACGCGTCTGGGCTAAAAGGGGCTACATAGTCTCAATTTGAAAGCCCAGGGGCGCACCATGACATCCGGTTGGACGTCTTTCAAAGGCCGTTTCGGCAAGAAGCAGGACGAGGCAGCGCCGATGCTCGGAGCGCGGGCCGGCGCCGCTTTGGAGGAACAGCCGGTCTCGGAGCGGACGGACGTCCTCGTGCGGCCGGACGGCGCGCTCGATTCCATCGGTCAGAAGAACGAGCTGATCCGGGTTCGGTTCGCCAACCTGATCGACCGCCTGGAGGAAATCCGCAGCCTCAAGGACGATTTCACGCTTCTGACCGAGCCGGTCTACGACCTGATCTCGAACTATCCGCAGCTCCGCTCGCGCCTGCTCGAGACCGAGGCGGTGCTGCGCCAGGAAACCGATACGACCGGCCAATTGCGCCGTGAGGTTGCCGACCTGACGAGCCAGCACGCGCGGTTGACGGACGACCTTTCCGCGACGATGTCGCAGCTCCGCAAGGCGGAGTCGAAGGTGCGCGAGCAAGATTCCTGGATCGAGGATCTGCGCCTGTCCGTGAAGGACAAGGAAGCGATCGGCATCGACCTCGAAAACCAGTTGCTGATCGAAACCGAGCGCTCCCGCACCATCACGGAAGAGAATCAGGCTCTGCGTTTGGAAGCGCAGGAGGCCGACCAGACTGTCGCCCGCGCCGAGCGCGAACTGATCGAGACGCGCGAACGCAACAGTATGCTCGACCATGAGGTGAAACGCCTGCAGAAGGTCGCCGAAGAGCAGAATTACAAACTCTCGAGCCTCACCAACCGCTATGGCGAAGTCGAGTCGCAGCTCGAAGCGACGCGTCAGCGCGCCTCCGAGCTCGAGACGAAGCTCATGAGCGAGCAGGTCAGCCGGCAACGGTTCGAGGCGCAGCTCGATTCCGAACGCTCCGCCCACCAGACCGACCTGTCCGCGCTCGACATGAAAATCGAGGGTCTCAATTCGCGTCTGGCCGCGACCGACAAGATTCTGGCTCATACGCGCGATCAGTTGCGCGACAAGAACGAAGCGTTGCGCGGCGTCGAGCGCGGTCTCAAAGAGACGACGATCGAAAAGAACACGGTCGAGCGCCGGTTCGAGGCGACCCAGCAGGAAGTCGAGCGCCAGGTGGCCCTGGTCAACGAGCTGCAGCGTTCGCGCATCGAATTGCAGGAACGCGTCGAGATGCTCAACAAGGCGATCGCCGCGAAGGATTTCCAGATCGAGAGTTCCGACAACAAATTGTCGAACCTGTCCGAGCGCATCGACCAGATGACCAAGCGTTTCGACCAGGAGCGCGGCGCGCTGGAGGCCGCCAACCGCCGGCTTACGGAAGAGCTGCAGAACGAGAAATCGGAACGCTCGCTCATCCAGGGCGCGCTGGAAATCTCGCGCGAAAGCCGCGTCAAGATCCAGAAGAAGTATGTCACCCTGCGCAAGAACACACGCCTCGACGCGCAGGAGGACGATTCCAATCTGCTCGACGAGGACGCGGCCGATTCCAATGTGCGCCCAATCAAATCATCGGACCAGGAATAGTGGACAAGGTGCCCGCGATGACGCGGGCTCTCCATGACCTGAGAGCTCGTTCTTCGTGATGGCGATCGTGACAAGTTTCGAACCCGCGGCTTTTCGCAAAAACCTGCTTTCGCTTGTCGACCGTTATGCGCGCGCTTTCGATATCGCCGTTGCCGCGCACCGGCTGCTGCGGCGCCAATTGGCCGAAGGCGACGATCTGCACAGCCGAACGACATGGCCTGGACATGTGACGACGTCGGCGATCGTGCTCGACGCGACAGGGCGTCGTACGTTGCTCATCAGGCATAGATCCCTGCAGCGCTGGCTCCAGCCCGGCGGCCATTATGAAGCGCCTGACGGTCTGGCAGCCTCGGCCCTGCGCGAGGCGTTGGAGGAGACCGGCCTCAGCGGCCTCTCGCTCGATCCCTGGCATGTCTCATCGGGGATACCGATCGACATCGATTCCCACCGTATTCCCGCCCGTCCGGACCGGGACGAGCCCGAGCATGTCCATCACGATTTTCGATATCTCGTGAGGGCCGATGCAGGCGCAGCCTTACGGCCGGATTTGGCCGAGGTGGAAAAGGCCGGCTGGCACGACGTATCGGCCTTGGCGATGATCGCGCCGCAGGTGTTGCGCAACTTGGCCAAAATCAAAGGCGATACCGTCACCGCTTAACAGTAAGCGGCATCGCGGAGTTTCAGCGCGCGTGCTGACGCGCACCTTTTCGGCGCAGCGCCCTAGCAATCACATGGGCTCTTCCCATCTTGAGAAGCGGCAGCGCCAGTTTTCCAAGGAGAATGCGCCATGAACGATCAGGAACGCGAGGTCATCGCCGATATCTTCGGGCGGCTCGAGCAGGTAGCGAACCAGCCGCGCGACCCCGAAGCCGAGCGCTTCATCGCGGACAAGGTGCGGCAGCAGCCTTATGCTCCCTACGCCATGGCTCAGGCGATCTACGTGCAGGAGCAGGCCCTCGCCAATTTGACAGCCGAGCTCGAGGAGCTTCGGGCGCTGCGCGATCAGCCGCAGGGGCCGGCCCAGGGCGGCTTCCTGTCGAGCCTATTCGGCGGCGGGGCGCCCCGCGAGCCGGCGCAATCCTATCGCGACCCCCGGGAGGCACCGTCGCGCGGTTCTCCCTGGTCCAACGCGGGTCAGGCCGGTTATGGCGCTCAAGGTGCTCAAGCGGGCGGCCCATGGGGCGGCGCGATGCCGGGACGGGCCGGCGGCGGGTTCTTGCAATCGGCCCTATCGACGGCAGCCGGTGTTGCCGGCGGCGTGATGATCGCCAACGCCCTGTCGAGCGCGTTCGGAGGCGCCGGGGAAGCGGCTCAAGGCGCACTCGATAAGACAGGCCTCGCCGATCTTGGCGCAAAGGACGATACGCAGGCTGTCGGCGACAATGCCAGCATCACGGATTCGCTCTATCAGGACGCAAGCCAGAACGACGTCGAAGATTACGACGACGATTTCGGCGGTGGCGGAGACGACTGGGTCTAGCGGGCGACCACCTTCGCAATCGCGTTCATCACCCCGGCATTCCGGGGTGAACGGAGCGAGAGCCCGGAACCCATATCCGTTGGCTGTCCAGGACGTGTACTGACCGTCGCGCTTTATCTTCCCACGTCAGCGCGTCTGGGTTCCGGGCTCCGCCGCGCAGCCCCGGAATGACGGTGGGTGGGCTGGCTCAATGGTGAGGGGAGGCGTCCCGTCAGTGCCCCCCGCTGTTGGAGAACAGGTTGACGACGAGCACGCCCGCCATGATCAGGGCGATGCCCAGGATGGCGGCGAGATCGAGCCGTTGGCCGTAAAGAATCCAACCCGCGAGCGCGATCAACACGATCCCGACGCCGGACCAGATTGCATATGCGACGCCGACCGGGATCGTCTTCAGCGTCAGCGACAGGAAATAGAACGCGAGCCCATAGCCGATTACGACGATCACAGAGGGCCACAGCCGGGTGAAGCTCTCCGAAGCCTTGAGGGCGGAGGTGGCGATCACCTCGCAAATGATGGCGGTGAAGAGAAAAGCGTAGTTCATCGAGGATCCCGGATCTGGCCCGGTCGCTGGTACCAGAGGAATTGATCGGGCGGTAGATGCCGTCACGCCCCCTTCGGTAACGGTAACTATGTATTCAATCGACCTATATGAATGTATAGGTGTATTTGTAGATGTATTTCCAGTTTATACTCTTACCGATATAGCTATACTATCATATAGTATATTTATTGTAACAATTGGAGATGGCTCGTTGTTGCTCGTTCATCGGCTTTTTGTTCCAATTTCGTTCAATCAATACTGAAACATTATTCACGATAAACTTGCTTTTGAGAACAGGCTGAGAACGCGGGTGCCGGTAACGCTCAGAGGCAGGGGCGAGCCTCCCAGATGCGGGATTGCGCTCCCCCAGGGGCAGGGCGATCATGCCGTCGACGAGAACAGATGCGTATTTTTGGAATCTGATGAGGGAGTTCGCTTCGTGACAACACCCAAGAAGACACCCGAAGAAAAGCAGCGCGACGCCGAACTCGACCGGGAGCTCGACCGGGAACTTGAAGAATCGTTTCCGGCGAGCGATCCGCCCAAAATCACCCGCGTCCCGTCACGGCATCAGTTCACCTCGGATGAGGATATCGACATCACGCCGGGTCCCGGGGACAGGGACGAGAAGCCTGAGGAATCCAAGAAGAGCAAGAAGCCGCGAGCGTGATCTCGCGGCTTCGCTTCTAAAACAACGGACTAAATCACCAGAACCTCGGCACCGACCGGGACGCGGTTGTAGAGATCGATCACGTCCTTGTTCAGCATGCGGATGCAGCCGGACGACACCGCATGGCCGATGGTGTCGGGCTCGTTCGTGCCGTGAATGCGATAAAGGGTCGATCCGAGATAGAGCGCGCGGGCGCCGAGGGGGTTTTCCGGGCCGCCTTCCATGTGAACCGGGAGATCCGGGCGCCGCTTCAGCATCTCCGACGGGGGGCGCCAATCCGGCCATTCCTTCTTTTGCGTGACCTGCTTGCGTCCGGCCCATTCGAAGCCTGGCCGCCCGACACCGATGCCGTAGCGGATCGCGCGCCCTCCGGGCTGGATGAGGTAGAGGTATTTCGCCGGGGTATCGATCACGACCGTGCCGGGCTGCTCCCTACCGCGATAAGCAACCACTTGGCGCTGGAACTGCGGAGCGATGGCATAGTCCAGCCCGCCGCCTTCGTCGAAAAAGTCGTCGGCCGGTGGGAGCGATGCCAGCGTGTTTCCGACGGGTCGGCGAGTTGCCGTGGGCGATTCATAGGGATACCCGACCATCGGATCGATGGCGTTGCCCGGTGACACTGTCCGTCCTCCGCGGCGGCCATACGCGGCTCCATAGCGATCATCGGCGTAGCCCTGGGGCGCTGCGCCGGACCGCGGGACGACGAGGACGTTGCCGTAAACATCCCTTGGCGGATAGCCGTAGGGTCCGCTCTGGGCCGATCCCGGGACAGGCGCCAGGAGGACGATGAGAAAGCCGAAGGCGGGAAGCGACGTGCGCATCGAAATCACTCCAAATTCGCGTTCGAGGCTGGCCCGACACCCATTTCCGACGGGCGGCTGCGAACGCCGGCTCCATTCGGCAACTTTCCGGTCGATAGGTCGCAAACTCCAGGTGATGACATATCGAACATGATGTAAGAGCAGCCTTCATCCAGCGCGGCCGCTTCGAAAAGCCTCCGCTTGTCTGCTTAACGCCGAGATATCCCATGCAGTTCGGTCCAATCGCCCGGGTGGCCCTCGCCATCGCGCTCCTGTCGTTCATGGACGCGATCATCAAGGGCATGCATGCGTCCTATCCGACGTTGCAGATCGTCTTCATGCGCTTCGTGTGCGGCGCTCTCGTCGTATCCGGAATTTTCGCTGCCATGCGTCCCGGCTGGCCGTCGCGCGAGACGGTACTCGCCAACGCCGCGCGGTCCGTCTTCGCGGTCTTGACGGCCATGACCTTCTTTTACGCGCTGGGTAATCTGCCGCTTGCGGAGACCCTGGTGCTGTCCTTCCTCGCGCCGATGTTCATCGCGTTCCTCGGCCTCGTTCTGCTGAAAGAACGGATCGACGGCCGGATCGTCCTGGCGCTCGTGGTGGGCTTCGTCGGCACGCTGATCGTGGTGTTCGGTCAATCCGG
>NZ_JBFUKD010000154.1:0-6931 GCF_056401005.1 Microvirga sp. P4_G7
CCGAGTGCGCTGCGTCCGCTCGCGAGCGGACGGCGAGGTCCGGCAAGAGCTCGGCGATATCGACGATGCTGGTCGTTGCCGACGATCTTTGAGCGACGCGCTGGGTGATGTCCTGGACGAGGTGGCGAGTGCGTGAACGGGTGGACGGGCTTCCGACCAAAGCGACGATCTTGGGCATGGCATCCTGCTCGTGGAATGAAGCTCAAGTGTTCGCCAAACAGAACCGGATTTCAATGAAACGGACTTTTTAAAGAACGCACTTAAAGAGAATTTCCGTTCCTCGTTCGATGCGCCCAAAGGAAGACGTTCTCTGCGCGCAACAGGATTTCGAAAGCGGAACACCAAAGCACGATGCGCAAGAAAAATTAAACCAAAGGGTTTACAATGCAGCAGACGGTGTTATGTTAAACCTTATGGTTCAAGAACAGACGCACACCCTCGATACCGTATTCCACGCCCTCGCCGATCCGACACGACGGCACATGTTGCGGCGCCTTGCCGAGGGAGAGCGGAGCATTGGAGAACTGGCGGCTCCGCTTCAGATGTCGTTCGCCGGTGCTTCGAAACACGTTCGGACCTTGGAGCGCGCCGGTCTGGTCCGCCGAACGGTTCGCGGCAGGACGCATTTCTGTCGGCTCGAAGCTGCGCCGCTGGAAGCCGCAGACGAATGGATCCGCTTCTACCAGCAATTCTGGAGCCAGCGTCTCGACGCCCTCGAGCGCGAACTCCGCAAGCCTGATGCAGTGACCAACAAAGGAGAGCATCATGAGTGATTACGGTGTCATCACGGAACCCAGGACGATCGTCTTCCGCAGAGTGTTGCCAGGACCGATCGAGCGAGTCTGGGCCTATCTCACAGAATCGGAAAAGCGGGCCAAGTGGCTCGCATCGGGGCCGATGGATCTGCACGCAGGCGGGCTCGTCGAACTGCATTTCCACCATGCGGACCTATCGCCCGAGGCGGACGCAATTCCAGAAAAGTACAAGCATTGCGAGAACGGCGTCACACAAGTCGGGCACGTCATCCGCTGCGAGCCGCCACGATTGTTGAGTCAGACATGGGGCGAAGGGGTGAATGGGGCTTCCGAAGTGACGTTCGAGTTGACCCCGGAGGGGGAGGACGTTCTTCTGACTCTTACGCACCGCAAGCTTCGCGACCGCGACGAGATGCTGAGCGTCGCAGGAGGCTGGCATGCCCATCTCGGCATCTTGGTCGATCACCTGAACGACAGGATCCCACCGCCGTTCTGGACGACTCATCGGAGACTGGAAGGAATTTACGACGGACGCATCGGCTGATCGCGATAAACGGACATTGAAGGTGTTCGGGTATCAAGTGCCCCGAACTCTTCGATGTCCTTGCGCGTTTTCGTTGAAAGACGAATGACGAAAGACGACGCATGGCGGGAACGATGTCCGAAAAGCGATTCAAAGTGGACGACCACGTGAGTTGGAATTCCGAGGCGGGCCGCGTCTCGGGACGCATCATTCGCGTGCACACGAAAGACACCGACTACAAGGGCTACACCCATCACGCGAGCGAGGACGAGCCGCAATATGAGATCCGCAGCGACAAGACCGATCATATTGCCATGCACAAGGGCCGCGCTCTCACGAAGCTGCGATGATCTACTGTACGATCATCCGCTATACGGCGTTGTCGCGGTTCATCGAAAGCTTCTATGGTGGCGCGCTTCCTCCAGCGGCACGAAGAGATCGTACACGACGCCACTCGGTAGAAACGCCACGTTCAATTGACCACCGAGTTCGCTCTTGACGCTGCGCTGGATGAGTCGCGATCCGAACCCCTGATGCTTCGGTGGAGGTACGGCGGGRCCACCGGTCTCGCTCCAGTGCACAATCAGGCGGGGACGTCCGGGGGTGTAGGAATCGATCGTCCAGGCGAGGGTCACGCGGCCGTCGACCGTTGAGAGTGCTCCGTACTTCACGGCATTTGTGACGAGCTCGTGAAGCACGAGACCAAAATTGATGGCGACTCGCGCAGGAAGGCGAACAGGTGGCCCCCGCATCGTGACACGCGTGTCGTGGTCGCGCCGATAGGGTGCGAGCTCTTGATCGGCAATTGCCTTCAGATCCGCATCCCGCCAGGCGTTGCGCGTGAGAAGATCATGAGTCTTGGACAGTGCAAGGAGGCGGCTCTCGAACGAGTCCTTGAAATGCGAGCGATCCGTCGAGGATCTGATCGTCTGACTGGCGATCGACTGCACGGTGGCGAGCGTGTTCTTGACACGGTGATTCAACTCATCGAGGAGCAGGCTCCGCTGCTCTTCAGCATGTTTCCTCTCTGTGATGTCCTGAAAAACGCCGATTGAATAGACGGGCGTCTGATCGAAGTCGAAGAATGTCCTCCCGCGCGAGTCGAACCAGCGGAACTCGCCGTTCGCACGACGAATGCGATACTCTTCGTGGTAGTGGCCGTCAGATTTGACCGCGGCGCGCATCTTGACGAGAACGCGATCCGCATCCCCGGGATGGAGCAGGCGGCGCCATTCCTGCAGCGTCGCGGTCGTTTTATCGGCGGGTAGGCCGAGAAGGAGTGATGCCTGGGTCGACCAGCCGCTCGTCTTGTTGCGATGATCGAACCACCATGTGCCCATGTTGCCGGCTTCCAAGGCGAGGCGCGCACGTTCCTCGGTGGCCTGAAGGGTCCTTTGCCGTTCCGCCACGTCGTTCATCAGGTCGTTGAAGGCTTTCGCGAGAATGCCCAATTCACCCCAACTGCTGCGGGTCGTGACACGGGCGCCGTAATCACCCGCACGCCAGGATTGCACGGCGGCGATCATCTTCTCGAAGGGCTTCGTCACAGAAAAGTGGCCGATGAGCCCGGACAGTGAAAGGGCGAGAATCATGGCGATGCCGATCAGAATGAAACCTCGCCGCGATGCCTGATTGATGACGTTGAAGGCCATTTTCGAGGACAGGCCAACGGTCACGAAAACGTCTTCGGGCGCAACTGTGATCGGCATGTAGCCGTAGATACGCTTGATGCCATCCGGCCCGATCGCTTCGAAGGCGCCGGGCCGGCTTTCGTTCGAATAGCGAAACGTTTGCTCGGAGATGCGCGTGCCGACGAAGTCGCTCATCAGGGGTTGCCGTGCGAGAATGACGCCTTTGCGATCCGCAACCGCGATAGAACTGTCGGGTGGCAGGGCGCGAAGGTTGAGCTGCTGTCCGAGCCAGTTGAGATCGAGGGCGGCGACCATGACGCCGAGAATACCTTCATCCCCGCTGCGCAGGCCGAGCGCCAAGGGAAGGACGGCCGGCGGATTGCTGACGCTGTCGGCAAATCCGCGAGAATATTCACCGATGACGAAGCGGCCCTTCACGTAGGCGTCCTTGAAGAAGTTCTGATCCTTGAAATCTGCGCCGATCGAGACGCCTTGAGCGCAGCGCACGCGTCCGTTGCGATCGAGTACGGCGAGGGCGTCGAGATGAGGGACTTGAGCCTGGAGGCTGCGAAGATATGCGCTGCATTCCGCCTCGTTGAACTGCACGATGGCGGGAACCTCCTCGATCGCCAACAGCAGGTTGTGAACGCCCTCGAATATTCGTCCGAGATCCAGCGAGACGATCTGCGCCTGACGCAGGGCAGTGTCGTTGACCTCAGCCTGGCGCGCCCGGCGCAACGATACTTCGGTATAGGTCCAGATGGCGATCGCCGGCAAGACGGAGATCAACGCCAGAAGGAGCAAACGCCGAGTCAGGGTCATCCGCGGTGTCCCGCCTTCGAGAGGGGTCGACCGAAAGAGAGATAGGCCGGGGACCTTCGCTGGCAAAAGAATAGATCGGGCGCAAAAGGGGGAGGGGTTGCGCGCCGGGCCTCAAAGTGCCACGGACAGCCCCATGGCTCCTCCTCTTCTAACACTGCAGAACGTCGCTCTCACTTTTGGCGGCACGCCGCTCATCACCGATGCGGAAATCACCATCGCTCCGGGAGAACGTGCGTGTCTCGTGGGCCGGAACGGCTCGGGAAAGTCGACCTTGCTGAAGATCGCGGCTGGATTGATCGAGGCCGATCGCGGTACGAGATTCGTGCAGCCGGGCGCCACGATCCGGTATCTCGCGCAGGAACCCGACATCAGCGCCTACCCCTCGACCCTCGCGTATGTGGAAGCCGGTCTCGGGCCGGGCGACGATCCCTACCGCGCGCGCTATCTTTTGGAAAAGCTCGGTTTGACCGGCGAGGAAGCCACCACCAGCCTCTCCGGCGGAGAAGCACGGCGCGCGGCTTTGGCCCATGTGATGGCGCCTGAGCCCGACATTCTGCTCTTGGATGAGCCGACGAACCATCTCGACCTTCCGGCCATCGAATGGCTCGAAGCCGAATTGAGAGCGTCCCGATCCGCCCTGGTGCTGATCAGCCACGATCGCCGCTTCCTGGAAAACCTGTCCCAAACCACCATCTGGCTGGATCGCGGCTTGACCCGGAGGCTAGGGCAGGGCTTCGGCCAGTTCGAGGCCTGGCGGGACAGCGTTCTCGAACAGGAGGAAACGGACCAGCACAAGCTCGACAGGAAACTCGCCGCCGAAGCGGATTGGCTGAGATATGGCGTGACGGCGCGACGCAAACGCAATGTCCGCCGTCTCGGCAACCTCCATGCGATGCGCCAGCAGCGGCGGGATCATAAGCGCGCCGTCGGAACCGTCAGCATGACCGTCAGTGAGGCCGAGCAATCGGGTACGCTGGTCGTAGAGGCCGAAGGCGTATCGAAGGCGTTCGGCGATCGTCAAATCGTCTCCAACCTGTCGTTGCGCATCCTGCGCGGGGATCGTCTCGGGATCGTCGGTCCAAACGGCGCCGGCAAGACGACTTTGCTCAACCTCCTGACGGGCGTTCTCGCGCCGGACGAAGGCCGCGTGCGGCTTGGCGCCAACGTGCAGATGGTGACGCTCGACCAGAGGCGCGCCAGTCTCGATCCGAACGCGACGGTCGCCGAAACACTCACCGGTGGACGGGGGGATACCGTCCTCGTCGGCGGTCAGACCAAACACGTCGTCGGTTACATGAAGGACTTCCTGTTCGCTCCCGAGCAGGCAAGGACACCCGTGAGTGTCCTTTCGGGCGGAGAGCGTAATCGGTTGATGTTGGCGAGAGCCCTGGCGCAGCCGTCGAACCTACTCGTGCTCGACGAGCCCACCAATGATCTCGATTTGGAAACTCTCGACCTCTTGCAGGAAATGATCGTCGATTACGCCGGCACCGTGATCCTGGTCAGCCACGACCGTGACTTTCTCGACCGGACGGTCGGATCCGTGCTCGTGTCGGAGGGACAGGGGCGATGGGTCGAGTATGCAGGCGGCTATACGGACATGGTATCTCAACGCGGCGATGGCGTTCAGGCACGTTCCGTTGAGAAGGAAGCGAAGAGCAAGAATGCTGTCAAGACCGAGAGCGACGGCAGGGCCACGCAACCGAAGCGCAAATTGAACTTCAACGAGCAGCACGACCTGAAGACGTTGCCGAATCGGATGAGCGAAACCGAAAGCAAGATCGCCAAAGTCCAGGAGGTTCTGGCCGACGCGGAGCTCTATTCGCGTGATCCAGCGCGGTTTCAGAAAGCCATGGACGTCCTGTCGGCGCTGCAAGCCGAATTGCACGCGGCCGAAGAGCGCTGGCTCGAGCTCGAAATGCTACGTGAAGAACTCGAAAGCTAGTTCTCCAGACGAGATCGCACGTTCGGTGTTGTTTCTCGCGTCGGACGCATCGAGCTTCGTCACCGGCTCTGCCCTTGCCGTCGATGGCGGCGGCGCGATCATGCGGACGTAGATTTTCGCGCTATGGTTTCTCCTGCACGAACTCGATCCGGTTGCCGACCGGATCGAATACATAGAACCTCTTCACGTCGGGAATGGCGTCGTCCCACAAAACATCGTTCCCCTTGGTGGAGAGATCCCGGCCGAGGGTTTCGATGTCCGACACTGAAAATGCCGGATGGGCCTTCTTGGCCGGGATGAATTCAGCTTCGACACCAAGATGCACTTGCACACCGCCACGCGACAGCCAGACTCCCCCGCGCGCCGCGAGAACAGGCGGTTTGGGTATCTCATTCATCCCGAGCTGGTCGACATAGAACCGGCGGCACAGATCTTCCGATCCCGGAGGAATTGCCAACTGCACATGGTCGATGCGCAGCATCACGCGATCTCCTTTACGCCCGTGACCTCTTGTTCGATCGCGCCGAAAATGGACTGACCTGCCTTGTTCTTCATTTCGATGCGCACGCGATCGCCGAATTTGAGAAACGGTGTCTTTGCCTTGCCATCGAGGATCGCTTCCACCGTTCGCTGTTCGGCGATGCATGAATAGCCGGTGCCTCCCTCGGTCATCGGGCGACCGGGACCGCCGTCCATGCCTTTGTTCGACACGGTCCCCGACCCGATGATGGTTCCCGCGCTGAGCGGACGCGTCTTGGCGGCGTGACTGATCAACGTTGGRAAATCRAASGTCATGTCGATGCCGGCATTCGGGCTTCCGAACGGCGTTCCGTTCAGGTGAGAGAGAAGCGGTAGGTGCACTTTGCCACCATCCCATGCATCGCCCAATTCGTCGGGGGTGACCGCAACCGGCGAAAACGCGGAGGAGGGCTTCGATTGTAGAAATCCGAAGCCCTTGGCGAGCTCGTCGGGGATCAGATTCCGCAGGGAAACGTCGTTGACGAGAAAGATCAGGCGAATTCCGCTCTCCGCCGTGTCGCGGGAGGCGCCCATGGGAACGTCGCCTGTCACGACGGCGATCTCCGCCTCGAAATCGATGCCCCATGATTCATCGCCCGTGATGATGGGATCGCGCGGGCCGAGAAACGCGTCCGAGGCTCCCTGGTACATGAGCGGGTCGGTCCAGAACGATTGGGGCATGTCGGCGCCGCGAGCCTTTCTCACGAGTTCCACGTGGTTCACGTAGGCCGACCCG
>NZ_JBFUKD010000155.1:0-6904 GCF_056401005.1 Microvirga sp. P4_G7
GTTCTACACCAACACGGAATCGAACAAGGGCCGTGAAATTCTGGCGAACCCCAAAGCCGCGATCGTCCTGCATTGGAAGAGCCTGCGCCGGCAGATCCGCGTCCGCGGCAATCTGGAACGCGTCAGCGACGCCGAGGCGGATGCGTATTTCCAGAGCCGTCCGCGCGACAGCCGCATCGGCGCATGGGCGAGCCAGCAATCGCGCCCGCTCGAGAGCCGTTTTGCTCTTGAAAAAGCAGTCGCGGTAAACGCCGCAAAGTATGCCATCGGCGAAGTCCCGCGCCCGTCTTATTGGACCGGTTTTCGCATCGTCCCGGTCTCGATCGAATTCTGGAAAGACCAACCGTTCCGCTTGCACGACCGCGTGGTCTTCACGCGCGAGGGTAGCGGCTGGCGCAAGAACCGGCTTTACCCTTGATATGCCCGAGTGCTAGCAATTTTTGCTTGCAAAAACCGATGCGTTTCCTATATTCTCATTCATGAACAGCAAGCATCGGAAAACGCTGGAAGCGATTTTTAGTGATCCGATCTCGCCATCGATCGAATGGGACGCGGCCGAAGGTCTCCTGCTCGCTGTTGGATGCACCGTCATCGAGGGTCGCGGCTCGCGGGTCAGGTTTGCTTGCCGCGGCATGGTGGCGAGCTTTCACCGCCCCCACCCTGCAAAGGAAGCCAAGCGCTATCAAATCCGTGATCTGCGCGCGTATTTGGCCAATCTGGGAGTGATGCCATGAACGTCATGAACTACAAAGGCTATATGGCTCGTGTTGAATTCGATGCCGAAGACGCCCTCTTCGTCGGGCACATCGCTGGCATCAACGATATCGTCGGTTTTCACGGAAATTCCGTCGACGCGTTGATCATGGCCTTCCACGAAGCGGTCGACGATTACATCGAGACCTGCGCTAGTGTCGCCAAGAATCCCGAAAAGCCTTTTTCCGGGAAAGTCATGTTCAGAGTAGACCCGGAGATCCACGCCAAGGCTGCCTTGGCGGCCGTATTGACGGGAAAGAGCTTGAATCAATGGGCTGAAGAGGTTCTGAACCGCGCTTCCCGCGCCGATTTGGAACGCCTGTCGAAAACGCAGTCGCGAGCATGACGCCGCACAATGATCGGAACAGCAAGTGACGACCAATACTCCACGCCGGATCATGCTTCTCACCGGTGCAAGCCGGGGCATCGGCCATGCGACRGTCAAGCGATTTTCGGCGGCCGGATGGCGCGTCATCACGTGCTCGCGTCACGCGTTTCCTGAAAACTGTCCGTGGGAAATGGGTCCGGAAGATCATCTGCAGGTGGATCTTGCCAATGCCGACGACACGCGCCGCGCCATCGCTGATGTCAGGCAGCGCCTGGCAAAGGAAGGTGGTGTGCTGCACGCGCTCGTCAACAACGCCGGCATTTCTCCCAAGGGTGAAGGCGGTTCACGTCTCAACGCACTCGACACGAGTTACGATGACTGGATCCGCGTATTCCACGTGAATTTCTTCGCGTCGATCATGCTGGCGCGCGGCCTCGTCGAAGAGCTCACTCGCGCCAAGGCGTCGGTCGTCAACGTGACGTCGATTGCTGGTTCCCGCGTTCATCCATTCGCCGGCGCCGCCTATTCCACGTCGAAAGCCGCCCTTGCCGCGCTGACACGGGAAATGGCAGCCGATTTCGGGCCGCTCGGCGTGCGCGTCAACGCCATCTCGCCCGGCGAAATCGACACGTCGATTCTTTCGCCGGGCACGGAAAAACTCGTCGAGCAGATTCCGCAACGCCGTCTCGGTACGCCGGATGAAGTCGCCAAGGCGATCTACTTCCTCTGCACCGATGCGAGCTCCTATGTGAATGGCGCGGAGCTTCACATCAATGGCGGCCAACACGTCTAGACGCTACGCGGCCTCGGCGGGAAACGGCCCTACATAGCGCGATTGCGGGCGGATGATGCGCCCTGCCCGCTCCTGCTCGATGGCATGCGCGACCCAACCCGCCGACCGGCCGGCGCCGAACAGAGGTGTGAATCCAAGGCGCGGGACGCCGACGGCGTCGAGGAGAAGCGCGGTATAGAACTCGACGTTCGTCTCTAGAATGCGTCCGGGCTTATGGCGCGCGAGAACTTTCAGTGCCGCCGCTTCGACCGCCTCCGCGAACGCAATGCGGTTGTCGCGTCCTTTGAGTCGACGAATGGCGGCCTTCAACACATCGGCGCGAGGATCGCGCACCCGATAGATGCGGTGGCCGAAGCCCATCAGACGCTCGCCCTTGCCCACAGCAGCCTCAAGCCATGGCTCGGCATTCTCCGGCGTTCCGATCCGGTCGAGCATGTCGAGAACCGGCCCTGGTGCACCGCCGTGCAGGGGACCTTTCAAGGCACACAACCCCGCAACGACGGACGATAGAATGCCGGCCTCTGTCGACGCGACGACACGGGCGGTGAACGTCGACGCATTCAGGCCGTGGTCGATGATGGTGACGAGATACGTATCGAGGGCGGCGATTTCGCTCGCGTCGCCAGGTCTCCCTCGCAGCATTCTCAGGAGATCGGCGGCATGGGACAATTCGGGATCGGGACCAACGGGCAAATGACCGTCAGCGCTCCTGATCGCCATCGCGGCGGCGACCGCGGCGCCGCCAACGGCCAGGCAGGCATGATCCTGTTCACTATCCGGCAATGATGCCAGCAGCAGGCGCATCCCTTCGACAGGTGTGAGACCGGACAAGCGAGATGCGAGCGGCGAGAAATGCGTGAATGCCGCAAGGCGCGCTCGGCCCATATTGGCCGCAAGGTCGTCGGAGGGCGCAAATCCCTCCCACAGGAGTGCAACGGCTTGTTCGAAAGTGAAATGCCCCGCCAGCGCCTCGAGATCGTGCCCGCGGATGATGAGGCGCCCCGCCTCGCCATCGACATGACTCAGAACGGTTTCCGCGGCGACGACGCCATCCAGTCCAATCGACATGATTATCTCCTTTTCTGGGAGCATCCTTTTCGCTTGCGCGACCGTCAATCTTGAATCAACATATCAACATATGAGCGCGAACCACCCCGTCGATCTGTTGTCCGCGACCGAGGCGTCCCACCGGCTCGGGATCGCCGCATCCAGCMTGTACTCCTACGTCAGCCGCGGCCTCGTCCGGTCCTTCACTTCGCCGCACGATCCGCGGCAGCGGCTGTATGCTTCCGACGACGTGGACGCGCTCGTGCAGCGCCGAACACGGATGCGCCGTCCGACCGTTGCGGCGGCGACGGCACTCGATTGGGGTTTGCCCGTCCTCGAGACGAGCATCACGCAGATCAAGGACGGTCGGCTTTTCTATCGTGGCGACGACGCGGTGGCGCTCGCGCGCGACGCGTCGTTCGAGGATGTGGCAGGGCTGCTTCTCGGCTTCGGGATCGAGAATACGACAGTCCATGCCTCCCTCCCCGCTCCTGGATCGGACCTGCGTGCGCCGGCCTTCGTCGGCCGTGCGATCGGCTTGCTTTCGGAAAGCGGTACCATCGACGGTCAAAAGCCGGCGCAGGAAGCCGGCGCGATCCTGCGGCTGGTCGCGGCCGCCGGCACCGGCTCGGTCGCCGCGGGCGGTCGACTGCATGAACAATTCCGCGAAAGCTGGAAAGTGTCGGCGGATGCGGGCGATGCCATCCGGCGCGCGCTCGTGTTGTGCGCCGACCACGAGCTGAGCGCCTCCGCCTTCGCCGTTCGGGTGGCCGCCTCGACCGGCGCGACCTTGCGCCATGCGATCATCGCCGGGCTCGCAACGCTGAGTGGCCCTCGTCACGGGGGCGCCACAGAGCTGGTGCGAGCGTTCTTCGAAACGCGAGAGGAACAAGTCAGCGCGCCCATCGGCGGTGACGATCCCATCGCTGGGTTTCACCATCCGCTCTACCCGCAAGGTGATCCCCGCGGCGCGGCGTTACTCGAGGGCCTGCCGCTGCGGGCCGGAGACCGAGCCATCGTTGATGCCATCGCGCGCGCGACGGGAGGTCGGCCTACGATCGATGCCGCCTTGGTGGCGCTGGAGCGAGCCTATTCGCTCCCTCCGGGCGCCGCCTTCGTCCTGTTCGCGACGGGCCGCACGGCCGGCTGGTTGGCGCACGCGATCGAGCAGCAATCCCAAGGAACGCTCATTCGCCCACGGGCGCGCTACATGCTGACAGGACAACCATGACCGCAGATCGTTTCTACCCGACACACCCAGTCCTGGCTGCCTCCGTGGCGGTGTTTCGCGATGGGCGCATCCTGGTCGCATCGCGCGGCAAACCGCCCGGCGAGGACTTGTTCTCTCTCCCCGGCGGAAAGGTCGAAATCGGCGAGACGCTGGGCGAAGCGGCCCTTCGGGAACTTCGTGAGGAGGTTGCCGTTGAAGCCAGCCTCGTCGGGTTTATCGCGCCGGTGGAATTCATTGAACGGGATGAAACCGGCCGTATAAAGCACCATGTGGTGATCGCCGCCCACGTCGCTCGATGGGTGTCGGGCGAGCCGCGAACCGGCCCGGAGGCCAAGGAGATCCGGTGGATCAGAGAAGAGGACATGGCCGGTTTGTCGCTGACGCCGGGGTTGCCGGCGATCCTGGCAGAGGCTTTCCGCGCCGCCCGGGCCGCTCCCACATGAGCCGGACCGTCCGGCATCTCTTGCTCGGCAGCGCTCTGCTCGTCAGCCCGCCTGCCCACGCTCAGAATTTCTTCGAACGTCTGTTCGGCATACCGCCGCAGGGACAGCCGGCGCCACCGCCGCAATATCAGCCGCAATTCCGTCCCCCACCGCAACGGCGCGCTCCGCCGGCTCAGCAGAATCGACCGACAGCCCCGCAACAGGAGGCAGCGCCCGCACCGCCGGTCGAACCGCCGCCTGCGCCATATGAAAAGGAATTGCTACGGCTGTCCGAAATCATCGGGTCGCTGGCTTTCCTGCGCCCCCTCTGTTCGGCGCCCGACGCGGGCGAGTGGCCTAAACGGATGCAGGTCATTCTGGAAAACGAAGGAACGTCGCCCGGTCGCAAGGAGCGACTCGCGGGCGCTTACAACAAGGGCTACCAGGCCTTCTCTCTGACCTATCGGCTGTGCACGCCATCCGCCGTCGAAGCGTCCTCGCGCTACGTTAAGGAAGGCAATCAACTGAGTCGAAACATCGCAGGGCGCTACGGCGGGTAGCTTATCCACATCGTTTAGAGGTCTCCCCTCTCGCATTAACCTCTTTGCAAGGTGATGCTGGCGGTGGAGCGTCTCGCCGACTAGGTTCGGTTGAACCGAATCCGCGTGTCGCCCCTGTTCAGGGGCCTTGATCATGAACGATAACGACGTCCAACTCGTAGAACTGGAAGACCTGAGCGCCATCAAGCAGGCGGCATTGACCTATGTCAGCGAGGCTTTTGCGGAAGCCGAGCTCGACGGGCTCGATCCCGATTGCATGGCTCAGGCAGCGCTGTTCACGGCGTTCATGGAGCTTGTGGCGACCTACGGGGAGGACGCCGTGGCCCAATATGCGGAGGGTATCCCGGATCGCATCCGGGGCGGCACCTTCTCAACGGGGCTGAAGCACTAAGCTGATCGCACGCGTCGCGACGTGCAATGAATCACGCGTCGCGCGCGGAACGCCTCGCATCGGCTCATTGCTTGTCCGGCAATGCAGGTTGCGAAATCGGATCGCACGCGGACCGCGTTCTCACATGTGCCACATCGCCTCGTCATGTTTCTCGATTTGCGCAGGCGTGAGTTCGTAATCGTAAATCGCAACTTTTCCGATCGCGCCCATCAATAACGAACGAAAGTCGCGTGCTCCAGCGCGCAGCGGCGCATCGCCGTCGCCACGCCCAGCATCGTTCAGAGCACCTGAGAGTTCGGCAAGGCCTCTTCGAACACGATCACCTCGCCCTGCGACGGCGTCTCCAGCGTGCCATCCCACATCACGACGTGGCCGCGCACGATGGTGCCGATCGGCCAACCGGTCACGCTCTTGCCGTCATAGGGCGTCCAACCGCACTTCGACGCGATCCAAGCGTTGGTGATGGTCTCGCGTCTCTTGAGATCGACAACGGTGAAATCCGCATCGTAGCCGACGGCGATACGGCCCTTGCGCGCAATGCCGAACAGGCGCTTCGGGCCGGCGCTCGTCATATCGACGAAGCGCTCCAGCGTCATGCGACTCGCGTTGACGTGGTCGAGCATGAGAGGGACGAGCGTCTGAACGCCGGTCATGCCGGACGGTGTGTTGGGATAAACCTTGTCCTTTTCCTCGCGGGTATGCGGAGCATGATCGGAACCCAGAATATCGGCGACGCCTTCGTCGATGCCTTCCCAGATCGCCTGACGGTGATGCTCGTCGCGAACCGGCGGATTCATCTGCGCATAGCTACCGAGTCGCTCGTAGCAATCCGGCGCGGTCAGCGTCAGGTGATGCGGTGTCACTTCGACGGACGCCACATCCCTGTAGTCGCGCAGGAACTCCATTTCCTCTGCCGTGGTGACGTGAAGGACGTGAATGCGCGCACCTGTTTCGCGTGCGATGCGAACCAGGCGCTGCGTGCAAGCGAGTGCGACCTCGGGGGAACGCCAGACCGGATGCGAACGGGGATCGCCTTCGATGCGCAAATTCTTGCGCTCGCGCAGCATCGCTTCATCCTCCGAATGAAACGCCGCGCGACGACGGGTCCGGCGCAGGATCTCAGCGACGCCGGCGTCATCCTCGACAAGAAGCGATCCGGTCGACGATCCCATGAACACCTTGATGCCCGCAGCACCTGGCAGGCGTTCCAGACTTGCCACATCCTTCGTGTTTTCCTGCGTGCCGCCGACCCAGAACGCGAAATCGCAATGCATGCGATGATGGCCGCGCCGCACCTTGTCGGCGAGCGCTTCTGGCGTGGTGGTTTGCGGTTCGGTATTGGGCATCTCGAACACCGCCGTGACGCCGCCCATGGCCGC
>NZ_JBFUKD010000156.1:0-6872 GCF_056401005.1 Microvirga sp. P4_G7
CATCAGTCGACTGGCGACATTGACGGTATCGCCGATCGCCGTGATGTGCTGATGGCTCTCCCCACCGAGACGCGACGCGACCACGGGCCCGAAATGTGCCCCTATCTTGAAACTGATTCGCGATGAAACCGACTCAGGAAGCGACGCAATCCAATCCCGCGTCTGCCGGCAGAGATCGACACAAGCGCGCGTCGCATCGTCTGCATCGGTCGGTCCAGGATCGGGAATGCCGAAGATGATCATGGCGCCATCGCCCATGAAAGCGGCGACAAGTCCGTTATGGCGTACAGCCTGTTCATCGATGAGCGAATGAAACCCTCGGAGCACTTGGTACGTCTCGTCCGGGCCGAGTGATTCACTGAGGCTCGTGAATCCATTGAGGTCGATGAACACGAGCGCCGCCTGCTGGCGGATCGGGGTGACGAGAAAGTCCGGATCCTTTGCCAACCGTGCGGTCAGGCTCGGCGGCTGAAAATGCCGCAATGTCGCCCGTTGCTCGGCGAGGTGGTCCGCCCGATTTCGGTCGAGCCATAGGCGCATGGCGCCGAAAATCATCGCAGGAGGGGCAGCGGCCACGACAGGCAATGTCGCGCTGAGCCATATGCCGTACTTGAAAGCCACGATCGTCAAGCCGATCCACAGCATGGCGACGAGAGCAATGAGCCCGAACGCGATCACGCTGCGATGCCAGGAGAGAAGCAGCACAAGAAACATCGGCAAGATGACCGCGACCRCGACGTCTGTCGCTCTCACCCGGTTGTCGCGCAGAAGATTGTCACCGGACGTCAGGTGCGAGATCGCCGTCGCCAGGACCTCGACGCCGGGCAGGATCGGGTCGAAAGGCGTGGGAAAGACGTCACCGCCACCGGTGACGGTAGCGCCGATGACGACGATTCGATCTTTCAGCGCGGCTTCGTCGAGGCGCCCACTGAGGATGTCGGCCGCGCTGATCGTGCGGATCGTCCCACGTGAACCGTAGAACCGAAGCGGCAGGTTGAATCCGATATCGGTGTCGATCCGTCGACCGCCGAAACTGATCCGATCGGGCAGGATCTGGGGATCCTGCTTCAGCGCGATCGAAGCCACCCGCAATGCAAACGATGGAATAAGCCGGTCGTCCAATCTCAGTACGAGAGGCACGTGACGCGGCGTCCCCGATGAGTCGGTTCCCACATTGACCACGCCGACGGCCGCGACTTCGATGAACAGGGGCAGCGGCAAGAGCAGATGTTGCGCACGCGGAACGCGCTCGAAGCCATCCGCTTCGACGGTCGAGGTCTGGATGGATTGATCGAACGTCGCCGCCGCCGCGATCACCGCAGGGACCGCGTCCAGTACGTCGGCCAGTTTTCGATCTCCYGCCACCGATCCAGCTTCGACGAGAAGAAGATCGATTGCGATCGCCTTTGGCCCGCGAGCCGCGATGCGCGCGACGAGGTCTGCGATCACCGCACGAGGTAACGGGTAAGTCCCGGTTTCTCCAACGGTCCGGTCGTCGATCGACACGATGGTCAGGAGGTCGGGAGCGGGTCGCCTTCCATCAATGAGAAAGCGAAGATCAATCAGCGGCGCCTCGATCCGGTCGAGGACAGACGGCTCGCCCTTCCAGTGCGACCACGCCAGCAATGCGCCCCAGAGCCCGGCGACACAAACCGCGAGGAGTGTGGCGACATGCCGTCTCGGCATCGTGGCCTAGCGACCGAAGCGCGCGAGGAGGGCCGCGACACGCGGCGCGGGCCACCGTTTGACAACAAGGGGAGCTGTTCCCGCCTCCACATCGACGCCATTCCCGGGTCCGAGTGCGACGGCGGCTCGGCGGTTCGCGCGCCTCACAGAGACTTGCCCGTCGATGACAAAGACAGCCGTCTTGCCAGGATCTACATCGACGGCCCAATCCGTACCGCGAACGGCAGCAACGGCTTGCGGAGTCAGAACCTGGAAGCGCTGTGTCCCGGTACGCGCGGGTGCATGGAGAAGCAGAGCGCGACTCCTCAGTTCAACCGCGTCCGGGCGCCCATCGCGATCCTGATCGAGAAACGTGTAGTCGGCCCCCTTCTCCACCTCGATGATCAAGCCATCCTGGCAACGGAGAACTTGGCGGGCTGCGCCGGTCTCAATGACGCATGCGCTCGACTGCGCCATCGCCGAAACCGGAAAAATGAAAAGACCAAGTCTCAACAGGAGCCCCCACGACTGCCTGAAAGATACGAGACGAGAGGTCTGTCTGGATTGCGCGCACAGCATGAAAACCCTCCTTTGCTAGGAAACTTCGTGCCCGCCGCGCAAAGATAGTGCCATGGCACGGCAAGAAATGCGCGCGCAATTAAGAAGCATGAATTCTGCAATGTTATTACTAAGAACAACATGGTTGTTAGCCTTGATCCCCGGCATTAGCTTCCACTCGCATATTCGTTGCCAAGAATCGCGGTCCGCGCCAGATTGAAGCGCTCCGAAGGACCCCACCATGAACGTGCTGATACTCGGAGCGGCCGGAATGGTCGGCCGCAAGCTTACCGAACGCCTTGGGCGAGAAGGCCACATCGGTGGGCGGGCGATCACGAGCGCAATTCTGCACGATGTCGTTCCTGCCGCTCATCCACCTGGCGCCCCGTTCAAGGTCACTGTCGCAACGTCCGATTTCTCTCAGGCCGGCGTCGTCGAAAAGCTGGTTGAGGGACGTCCCAATGTCATTTTTCACCTTGCTGCGATCGTCTCTGGCGAGGCCGAGGACGACTTCGAGAAGGGAATGCGCATCAATCTGGACGGGACGCGCCGATTATTCGACGCCGTCCGCGCGATCGGCGACACCTATCGGCCGCGCTTGGTCTTCACGTCCTCAATTGCTGTTTTCGGCGCTCCGTTTCCAGACGCCATCGGAGACGAGTTCTTCACCACCCCGCTCACCAGCTACGGGACGGAAAAGGCGATCGGTGAATTGCTTCTCGCCGACTACACAAGGCGCGGGTTCTTCGACGGTATCGGGATTCGCTTGCCTACCATTTGCGTTCGCCCAGGGACGCCTAACAAGGCCGCTTCGGGCTTCTTTTCGAGCATCATCCGAGAACCGTTGAGCGGCCGAGAAGCCATACTTCCGGTATCGGAAGACGTTAGACATACGCACGCGTCGCCACGATCCGCGATCGGCTTTCTCATTCACGCGGCAATGATCGATGGCGCGCATCTCGGCTCGCGCCGCAATCTCACCATGCCCGGCGTATCGGTGACAGTCGCGGAACAGATCGACTCTCTCCGGCGGATCGCCGGCGCCAAGGCTGTTTCCAGAATCCGGCGCGAACCCGATCCGAAGATCATGGCCATCGTCGAGGGCTGGCCCCGTCGTTTCGATGCCGCGAGAGCCAAAAGCCTCGGATTTCGCGCAGAGGATAATTTTGATGAAATTGTCCGTGCTCATATCGAGGACGAGCTCGGCGGCGTTTTTGCGCCATGAGACCTGAGAGAGAAGTATGACCGTTCAATCCAAGATCGCAATCGTCACCGGCGCCGGCACCGGCGTCGGGAAGGCCATTTCAAAGGGCCTAGCCGCGAGCGGCTTCCATCTCGTCATGGCTGGCCGCCGACTGGAGATTCTGGAGCAGGCGCGCGACGAAATCATGCCTGCGGGATCGACGAGTCTCATCGTGCAGACGGACGTCACCGATTCTCGCTCGGTCGCTGCGCTCTTCGCCAAAGTGCGAGAGTCGTTCGGGCGGCTGGACCTTCTGGTGAACAACGCTGGTACCAATGTTCCCGCGGTGCCGCTCGAGGATATCACTTTCGATCAATGGAGGAGCGTGCTCGACACGAATGTCACTGGTGCGTTCCTGTGTACGCAGGAAGCATTTCGCATCATGAAAGAGCAGGACCCTCAGGGCGGCCGCATCATCAACAATGGGTCCGTATCGGCCTACGTTCCCCGGCCCTTCTCTGCACCCTATACCGCCTCGAAGCACGCCATTCTCGGATTGACGAAATCGACGTCCCTCGATGGGCGAGCCTACAATATCGCCTGCGGCCAGATCGACATCGGCAACGCCGCGACTTCCATGACCACGAAGATGAGCGCGGGTATTCTCCAAGCCAACGGTTCGGTTGCATCAGAGCCGACCATCGACCCCGACATTGTCGCGGAGGCCGTCGTCTACATGGCCGGGCTCCCGTTGAACGCCAACGTCCAGACGATGACGGTCATGGCGACGAAAATGCCTTTTATCGGACGCGGATAATGGCTTACGCGCTGGGTCCAGTCAGATTCGCAGCCCAGTCTCCGTATCGAAGACGTGCATGTTCTGCGTATCGACGGTGAGATGGATCGTATCGCCAGGTCCGACAGCCGTCCGTCCGCGCACCATGACGCGAAGCGTCAGACCGGCCAACTTGGCGCTGATCTGCGTCTCCGAGCCCGTCGGCTCAACGACGGACACGATCGCCGGCCAGCCCGTCGAACCGATCACGAAGTGCTCCGGCCGGACGCCCAGAGTGACGCCGGATTGCGAGGGAGCTACAAGAGCGGCCGGAAGATCGAGGAGCGTGCCGTCTTCTAGCGCAACACGCCCGCCACCATCGACCAGCCGGCCCTGGAGAAAATTCATCGGCGGTGAGCCAATGAAGGCAGCGACGAAAAGGTTGACCGGCTTGTCGTACAAATCCAGTGGCGGGCCCACCTGCTCCACGCGTCCGGCATTCATCACCACGACACGGTCGGCCAATGTCATGGCCTCGATCTGATCGTGAGTGACGTAGACTGTCGTTGTTCTCAGACGCTGATGCAGTTCCTTCAACTCGGAACGCATCTGGACGCGCAACTTTGCGTCGAGGTTTGAAAGCGGCTCATCGAACAAAAATACGGTGGGATCGCGAACGATCGCTCGCCCCATGGCGACACGTTGGCGCTGTCCTCCGGACAGAGCTCGCGGCTTTCGGTTGAGAAGCGCGCCAAGGCTGAGTATCTGAGCAGCCGCATTGACCCGGCGATCGATCTCGCTCTTGGCAAGCCGCCGAAGTTTGAGAGCGAATCCCATGTTCTCGCTGACGCTCATATGCGGATAGAGCGCGTAGTTCTGGAATACCATGGCAATGTCGCGGTCTTTCGGCGCAACATCGTTGACCACCCGGTTGCTGATCGAAATCTCACCGTCGGTGATCTCTTCGAGGCCAGCGATCATTCGCAACAGGGTCGACTTTCCGCAACCCGACGGTCCGACGAGCGCAACAAACTCTCCGTCAGGGATATCGATCGAAACCCCATGCATGACGGCATGATTGCCGTAGGATTTGCGTACGTCTCTGATCTGAACGGTGCCCAAAGCGGCCCCTCCCCTGAAATCTGCGTAACTAACCGCATGCTCTTCTTATGGCGATCACCAGCGGCGGCGGACCTCTTCCGCCCAGCCAAATATCCGTTCGACTTCGAAACGGCGACCATCTTCATCGATGACATGCCCGTCGAAATAGCCGAAGCACTGGTGCTCCTTGCTCACGACGATCAGGCGGTCGAAGGACGATTGCCGATCATAGACGGGCGTAAAGACCAGATCGACTCGGTCCCCTTTGATCGTCCACGGACGCAGCCAATCCGTCGTGTGGTAGGTCCAGACGACTTCCTGACTGATCTTCTGAATGCGCCCATCGATGCGGAGGCAATTTTCCGTCGAAGGCGTCCCGTCGGTCCATTTGGCGCCAAATTGCAGGCCGATCTCGTGGCCACGGCTGCGACCGCTCCCCGAGGCCCAGTTCCATACAATGGAGTATGGCCAGCGACCGCGTCCATGGTCGAGCGTCGCGTACGCCGTTCCGGCTTCGACCTCATATGTCACGCCATCCGCAACTACGCGCCCTTGAACAGGAAGGCAATTGTCCTTGCGCGTGTACTGGAAGCGATGCCGGTCCCAGGGCACGACCACACCCATCGATTCGTGGCCTGCGCGTTCGAAGACGTCGAGATCCACGCGAAGCCGTTCAGTCGTCGCATCGAGCTTGGTTCCGCCAACAGTCGGGCGCATCTCGATGCGCATGCGATCGCCCCGGCCGATCGTCGCGCCCTTGCCTGACGTCTCGGGCATGTGATCGACCCGGCTACGCGGCAGCCAGTGAACCTCGACACCCGTGAAAGCCTCGAGTGTTTTGAGGTTAAGGAAGAACGTCGCCAAGGTCACACGGTAATCCGAATGCGAAACGTTCACCGCGACGACGATTTCCGGTGTGGTGATACACCAATATTCGAAGCGCTTGTTTCGCCCCCACCCACGCAGGTTCGCTCGGTGCAAAGGTGCACGCGTCCATCCAACTGCGGCCGGATTGAGCGTCCCATCTGGTAGACACAGGTCGACTGGTTCACTCAGCTCACGCTCGATTTTTTGCACGCCGCCTACCATTTACGTCGAACCTCTTCTGCCAGGCCAAAGACTTTCGCGACGCGGAACCGTTCGCCCTCGTCGGAGATGATTTCACCGTTGAAATGGCCGAAGCACTGATCGCCCCGGGCGCTGATGACCCAACGGTTGAAGAAATGGCGGTGATAGATCGTGGGCGTGAAGGTGAGATCGACCCGATCGCCCTTTATGCGCCACGGCGCCATCCAATTGGACGTGTCGTATGTCCATTCGAGTTCTTGGCTGATCTTATGCAACCGACCATCGATGCGCAGGACGTTCTCCGTCGATGGAGTCCCCTGCGTCCATTTGGCGCCGAATTGCAGGCCGATCTGATGGCCGTCGGTATCACCGCTGCCGGCCGCCCAGTTCCATGTCGTATCATACGGCCATCGGCCCCGGCCGTGATCGTGGATCGCATAGGCGCGGCCGCGCTTCACCCTGCGCGCAATTCCGTCGACGATGACTTTGCCTTCGACTTCGAGGCAATTGTCCTTCCGCGTG
>NZ_JBFUKD010000157.1:0-6819 GCF_056401005.1 Microvirga sp. P4_G7
CTTCAGGCCCGCCTGGATGCCGGCAATCCGCGCATCGGTGAGCGAGTCGAGGTCGGCGCGGGTCATCATCGGGGCCCGGCGGGCCTGGTCGCCGGGGGGCGTCGACGGCGCCGGCTGCGCATAGGCGACGGCGCTGGCGAGAGCGATGGCAGAGGCTGCAGTCAAGACAGCGAAAAGTTTCATCTCATTCTCCTCCTTCGTTGCTCTGCGAAGGTGGACCGACTGTGCTCTCGGGCAAGTGACCGCCACATGAACTTTTCGTCATGTTGCTGTTCAGGTTCGAAGGGTTGCCCTCTGCGGTGTCATGGCCTTCGCGGGCTATGTCCTCGCGGCGTCATGGCCGGGCTTGTCCCGGCCACCCCGGTTCGAGAAGCGCGGCGCTCCTCGGAGCGAGGTCGCCGGGACAAGCCCGGCGATGACGTGGTGCGAGAAATCGAGGTCACCAGGGACAAGCCCGGCGATGACGCCGGAGGATGTTCAAAGGTTCTTCAAAAAGCCCGCGAAACGCATCAATCCCTCGGGCCACGGGCCGTGACCACTGTCGGTGTTGAGGTGTCCGGATTCTCCGGCGTCGATGATCGCCGAACCCCACGAATAGGCGATGTCCTCCGCCTTGTCGTAGTCGCAATAGGGATCATTCCGGCTCGTCACCAGCACGGACGGAAACGGCAGCGGATCGCGCGGAATGGGTGCGAAGGCGCGGTCGATTTCCGGCACGAAATCCGGACGCTCCGCATCCGGTACGCCGACCAGAAAGGCGCCTTTGACCTTGTTCGCGTCGAGGGCGGGCGCGGCGTGGACGACGGCGAGCGTGCCGAGGCTATGCGCCACCAGGACGACGGGTTTCTCCGCCTTTTTGACGTCGTTCACGATCCTCTCGACCCAAGCTTTCTTGTCGGGTGCGCCCCAATCGTCCTGGTCGATGCGGCGAGCGGTGGAGAGCTGGCGCTCCCACCGACTCTGCCAATGGTCGGGACCCGAATTCTCGTAACCGGGAACGATGAGGATGTCGCAATCGGAAGTTTTCATGCTCCAGCAGGTAAACGCTTTTTCGGGCGATTCAAGCGGCCGACCGCGCGCTCTGCGCTTCGGCCCGTTTCAGCAGATCCTCCCGTTGAGCGATGTAGTCGCGCGTGAGCGGGACCACGTCGTTGCGGCGGGCGAGCTGGAACTGAAAGACCACCGAATCCTGGAAACGGAACGCCGATTCCGACATGGCGAGATAGCAATCCCACATGCGGAAAAAGCGCTCGTCGTAGAGACGGATGATCTCCTCCCGATGGGCGTGACACCGCTCCCGCCACGCCTTCAACGTGTAGGCGTAATGAAGCCGCAGGATCTCGACGTCGGTGATGATGAGCCCGGCCCGCTCGATCGCCGGCATGACCTCCGAAAGCGTCGGCAAGTGGCCGCCGGGGAAGATGTAGCGATCGATCCACGCGTTGGTGGGGTAGGGCGTTCCCGTCCGGCCGATGGTGTGGAGGAGCATGACGCCGTCGTCTTTGAGGAGCTTTCTGCAGGTCTGGAAATAGGTGTCGTATGACGGCACGCCCACATGCTCGAACATGCCGACCGAAACGATGCGATCGAAGGTGCCCTCGGTCGACCGGTAATCCTCGAGATCGAACCGGACGCGATCCGCCACGCCGGCTTCCGTCGCGCGCTTGCGAGAGACCCCGAGTTGCTCCTCGGATAGCGTCACGCCTTTGACGGTGCCCGCGCCCGCGATCCGGTTGAGGTAGAGGCCGAGACCGCCCCAGCCCGATCCGATGTCGAGCACGTTCTGGCCCGGTTCGAGCAGAAGTTTTGCCGCGATATGGCGCTTCTTGGCGAGCTGGGCTTCCTCCAACGACGTGTCCGGCGTGTCGAAATAGGCGCACGAATACTGACGGTCGCTGTCCAGGAACAGCGCGTAGAGCCGCCCGTCGAGATCGTAATGGTGGGCGACGTTGCGCTTCGAGCGCGAGGCGTCGTTCTCGTGGCGGAGCTGGAGCCAGGTGCGGATCTTGCGCAATCGGCGCAGGGGCAACTCGTCCAGTTCGCCGTGCGTATCCCGCAGCAAGAGCTGAAGCAGGTCGAAGATCGAGCCCTGCTCGATCACGAGCCGTCCATCCATGTAGAGCTCGCCGAGCTTCAATTCCGGATGCAGGCAAAGCGCGAGCTGAGCCGCCGCATCCGTGAAACGCATCGTCACTTTGGGCGTGCCGCCGTCCCCAAACGTGAAGTGCTGTCCCCGGGAGTTGATCATGTTCAATGTCCCGTGCTTGACGGCCCGGGACAACGCGGTAACGAGCAGATTCTCTGAAAGCACTGTGCCTTCCCCCTAATACGCCGCACCTTTCAATGGTGATTGTCGCGCATCACGGGGAGATTTCCAGTCCCAGATTGCAGGTCTAGCTTGCGCCGAAGACACGCCTGAAGATCGTGTCCACGTGCTTGAAATGGTAGCCGAGATCGAAGCAATCCTCGATTTCCGAGGGCTTCATGGCCCGCGTCACGTCCGGATCATTCTTTAGTAGCGTGAGGAAATCACCTTCGCCGCGCCAGACCGGCATGGCGTTGCGCTGGACCAGACGGTAGGCGTCCTCGCGGGAGACGCCCTTCTGGGTCAGCGCCAGCATGACGCGCTGCGAGTGCACCAATCCGCCCAGGCGATCCAGGTTCTTTTGCATGTTGTCCGGATACACCACGAGCTTGTCGATAACGCTGGTGAGGCGCGCCAAGGCAAAGTCGAGGGTGACAGTCGCGTCGGGCCCGATCATGCGCTCGACCGAGGAATGGGAAATATCCCGCTCGTGCCAGAGCGCCACGTTTTCCATGGCCGGAAGGGCATAGGAGCGCACCATCCGGGCGAGACCGGTGAGGTTCTCGGTCAGGACAGGGTTGCGCTTGTGCGGCATCGCCGACGAGCCCTTTTGGCCGGCGGAGAAAAACTCCTCCGCTTCGAGCACTTCGCTGCGCTGCAGATGGCGGACCTCGATCGCCAGGCGCTCGATCGAGGAGGCGACGACGCCCAGCGTCGCGAAATACATGGCATGCCGGTCACGCGGGATGACCTGGGTCGATACCGGCTCGACGGAGAGGCCCATCTTTTCGGCGACGTMTTCCTCCACGCGGGGGTCGATGTTGGYGAAGGTGCCGACGGCGCCCGAAATGGCGCAGGTGGCGATCTCCCGCTGCGCTTCGATCAGGCGAAGCTTGCACCGCTCGAATTCCGCGTAGGCTTGCGCGAGCTTGAGGCCGAACGTGACCGGCTCCGCGTGGATGCCGTGCGACCGTCCGATGGTCGGCGTCATCTTGTGCTCGAGCGCGCGGCGCTTGATGGCGGCGAGAAGGGCGTCGACGTCCTCGAGAAGGATGTCGGTCGCGCGGACGAGCTGCACGTTGAAGCAGGTGTCGAGCACGTCCGACGACGTCATGCCCTGGTGGACGAAGCGTGCTTCCGGGCCGACGATCTCGGAAAGATGCGTGAGGAAGGCGATGACGTCGTGCTTGACCTCGCGCTCGATGGAATCGATGCGCTCGACGTCGAACGTCGCCTTCGAGCCCTTCTCCCAGACGAGATCCGCAGCCTCTTTGGGCACCACGCCGAGTTCGGCGAGTGCCGTCGTGGCATGCGCCTCGATCTCGAACCAGATGCGGAACTTGGTCTCGGGCGACCAGATCGCAACCATTTCGGGGCGGCTATAGCGGGGGACCATGGTCTGACGTGYCTCGTGCGGGGGATTTCCCGCACGCGGTAACACGGAGGGCCTAAGACCTCAACGCGCCTGTTCGGCCGCCTGGCGAATGGCGGCCATGTTGGCGGCGTACGCGCTGGGGCCGCCCTTGAAGGCGGCAGAGCCGGCGACCAGMACGTTGGCGCCGGCTTCGGCGACGAGGCCGGCGTTCTGCGGGGTCACGCCGCCGTCGACCTCGATGTCGATATCGCGATCTCCGACCATCGCCTTGATCCGCCGGATCTTGTCGCAGACCGATGGGATGAACGCCTGGCCCCCGAAACCGGGATTGACGGTCATGCACAGGATCAGGTCGACCATGTCCAGCACGGGCTCGATCGCGTGCTCGGACGTCCCTGGATTGAGCACGATGCCGGCCTTCTTGCCGAGGTTGCGGATGGTCTGGAGCGAACGGTGAATGTGAGGCACAGCCTCCGCGTGGATGCTGATGATATCGGCGCCGGCCTTGGCGAACGCCTCGAGATAGGGGTCCGTGGGCGAGATCATCAGATGGACGTCGAAGACCTTCGCCGAATGGGGCCGGATCGCTTTCACGATGTCCGGGCCGAGCGTGATGTTGGGTACGAAATGGCCGTCCATCACATCGATATGGATCCAGTCGGCTCCATCCGCGTCGATGGCGCGAATTTCTTCGCCGAGTTTGGCGAAATCCGAGGAGAGGATCGAGGGGGCGATGAGGAGCGGACGGGTCATATCGGGCGGGTACCACGCGCGCTCCGTTCCGGCAACCGCGGGAAGCCATGCTTCGTACTCATGCCCGCCCTTGAGGACTCATGCCCCGCTTTGAAAGGATTGGACGAGGCGGGGATTTGAGCGTTAAGAAGCGAGCGCTCGTGAGGGGCATCATAACCTCACGCTCTCGGCGTCGAGACAGACGCGTCGAACGGGGTGGAAGGCTTCATGCGTACGGATGTGGTCGTTGTGGGCGCCGGGATCGTCGGCGTTTCGATTGCTTTGCATCTTCAAAAGAGGGGGCGTTCGGTCCTTCTCGTGGACCGGCGGAGGCCGGGCGAAGAAACGTCCTACGGCAATGCCGGTCTGATCCAGCGCGAGGGTGTCTATCCTTATGGATTCCCGCATGATTTCGGCGCCCTGCTGCGCTACGCGACGAACAACACCATCGACGCTCACTACCATCTCGCCGCGCTGCCGAAGGTCGCGCCGTTCCTGTTCCAATATTGGATGCATTCGCGGCCTTCCCATCACAAGGCCATCGCCAAGCTCTATGCGCCCCTGATCGAGCACAGCGTCGTCGAGCACATGGCGGTCGCGCAAGAGGCGGGCGCCACCGATCTCATCCGGCACAAGGGCTGGATCAAGGTCTTCCGGTCCGAAAAGGCGAGAGACACCCAGGTCCGCGACGCCGAGCAGACGAAGCGGGATTTCGGCGTGAACTTCGCCGCGCTGGATCCCAAAGGCCTCGCGGCACTCGAGCCGCATCTCGCCGCGCCTCTCGTCGGCGGCTTGCACTGGACCGACCCCGCCGCGATCATCGATCCGCACGGCCTGACGATGGCCTATGTCGGCCTGTTCGAACGCCTCGGCGGCACGCTTGCTGGCGCCGACGCCCGCACGCTGGAAGAAACGGCGACCGGCTGGCGCATCCAGACCGAAAGCGGCCCCGTGGATGCAGGCGCCGCCGTCATCGCGCTCGGTCCCTGGGCGGACGTGGTCACGAAGCGCTTGGGCTACCATCTGCCGCTGGCAGTGAAGCGCGGCTACCACATGCACTACAAGGCCGAGGGCAACGCGATCCTCAATCACCCGACCCTCGATTTCGAACGTGGGTATTTCCTGGCGCCGATGGTGAAGGGCATTCGCTTGACCACCGGGGCGGAGTTCGCCCTCCGCGACGCGCCGAAGACGCCGGTCCAGCTCGCCCGTGCCGAACCGATCGCCCGCAGCCTCTTCCCGCTCGGCGAGCGGCTCGATCCCGAGCCCTGGATGGGTTCGCGACCCTGCACGCCGGACATGATGCCGATCATCGGCCCGGCGCATAAGCACAAGAACCTGTGGTTCGGATTCGGTCACGCCCACCACGGCMTGACCCTCGGCCCGATCACCGGACGCATCWTGGCKGAAATGATCACRGGCGAAACGCCGGTAATCGATCCCAAGCCGTATCGGGTGGATCGGTTTTAGGCGAGTGGTGAGTGGCGAGTGGCGAGTGGCGAGTATTCTCTACTCACTATTCACTACTCACTATTCACTGTTCCCCATTTCCTATTCGGGATGACGGGTGGTCAAACTGAGCCACAGCGGGCAAGCGCGGACGCTTGACGGAGCAAACGCGCTTGCGTCCTCCTCGACTTGCGCCCTCCTCGAACGGGGAGTTGTATAGTTCTATTTATGTGTATTGATGGTTGCAGAACCTCTTGAGAACGACATCTTGAGAATGGTCGCTGAAATGCCCTCGAGACACAAATGCGGATCCTCATGCATCGACGTCTTCCGCACTTGATCCGCAGTAATCGTAAGCTTCCGCTCTTCCTCATCAGGTATATGATGTCTTTGGCGCTGCTTACTTCAGCAGTGCCGGCGGCAGCCCAGATTTACGAACTCCACAGCAACTTCATGGACGGCGAATTCGACCGGTTGTTGCTGAGGCATCAGTTCGTGCCTGTCGAAAAATTCATCGTTCCGGCATTGACGCCGTTCTTGGCGCAGTTCTGCGGAAAATCTGATCTCAGAATTTTGGAAAGCCAAGACTTCGTCTGCCAAGAGCGGGTCTGTAGAATAACTCGCTACAAATGGTCCATGGGTGCGTTCACGCCAAATATTGCGAGAAGTTCCTGGATGATAAAGGTGAATCTATCTCAATCGGAATGCCCTCTGATTACGATCGAGTTCGGCCGCTATTTTATTCCTTCTTATACATCGAAACTACCGTAAGAGGTAAACAAAGATGGAAAAAAACGACAATTGGAGCATCGAATACTCGACAAAAGAACTCGGTGTGGCCTCCCACGGGATCCTCAGTGTCAAGAATTCCTCTGGCGAAATAGTGCGAAGCTACGAAGGTATTTCCGCAAGGAGCGCCGCCGCCTCGTCGCCCTGAGACGGGTGAAATAGCTCATCC
>NZ_JBFUKD010000158.1:0-6751 GCF_056401005.1 Microvirga sp. P4_G7
GCCCGCGAGGCCGCGCAGAATACGGACGCTCAGGCGACGATCGAACGGCTGCGGGCCGAAGAAATCGATCTGACCGAATCCACCGAGGGCGCGGCCGAGGCGCAGGTCGAGAGCGAAGAGCGTCTGCGCGACGTCGAGGCAGAGCTGGCTGAAGCCGAGGCCGCATTGGCCGCCCTGCAGGCCCAGGTTTCGGACCTCAATGCCCGCCGTGCGGCCCTGGAACGGGCGGTCCGTGACGAAATGGAGCGTGCCCAGCGCTTCGCCTCGGAAAAAGAACGCCTGGAACGCGATATCGCGGCCCTTTCGGCTTCCACCGGCGACGGCCCGGGCGCGGACGTGCTGGGCGAAGAGGTGGCGATCGCCGAAGAGGTGGCGCTAGAAGCCGAGGAATCGGTCATCGCCGCCCGCGAAACGCTCGCCGGCGCCCGCGAAGCTGAAAATCGGTTGCGCCACCCGTTGAACGAGGCCGAGCGCAATGCTCAGCGCCTGGAAACGGAAGCGCATACGCTCGCTAAATTGTTTGCGACCCCGGCGAGCGAATTGTGGCCGCCGGCGCTCGATCAGATCAGCGTGCAGAAGGGTTTCGAAACGGCGCTCGGCGCCGCCCTCGGCGAAGATCTCGACGCTTCCACCAATTCGTCAGCCCCCGTCCATTGGTCGGAGACCGGACCGAGCGATTCCGATCCCGCTCTCCCCGACGGCGTGCGGTCGCTCGCCGACGTGGCGAGTGCTCCCGCCGCTCTGCAACGGCGGCTCCGGCAGATCGGCGTCGTCGAGCGGATCGAGGGTGTGCGTCTGCGCGGGCAGCTGAAGCCCGGCCAGCGTCTGGTCTCGCGGGAAGGCGATCTGTGGCGCTGGGACGGCTTTACGTCGGCGGCGGAAGCGCCGTCTGCGGCCGCACGACGCCTGGCTGAAAAGAACCGGCTCGGAGACCTCGAAAAAGAGGCCGCCGAAGCACGCGAAATTGCCGAGCATCTGCGCCATCAGGCCGAGGAATCCCTCACTGTCGTGCGCAACGCGGCCGCCCACGAAATGCAGGCGATCGAGGCCGCGCGCCAAGCCCGCCAGGCCCTCGACGGCGCGCGCTCGCGGCTTGCCGCGGCCGAACGCCGGGAAGCGGAACTCGGGCAGCGCCGCTCGGCGTTGCAGGAGGGTCTCGCCCGCCTGAGCGACAGCGAGCGCGAAGCGCAATCGCGCGTGCTGGATGCCGAGACGGCGCTGGAAGATCTCGCGCCCGGCCCGGATCTCGAAAGTCAATTGCTCGAAGAGCGCACCCGCGTCGCGGAGCGCCGCGCTGCCGCGTCCGAAGCGCGGGCGGCGTTGCAGGCGCTCGTCCACGAGGCCGATATGCGCCGCCGTCGCCGCGAGGCGATCGCCGCCGATATTCGCTCCTGGAGCGAGCGGGCGGACCGTGCGTCGCGCGCTTCGGTCGATCTCGGTGAGCGTTTGGAGCGTTCCGAGAGCGAGCACCAAGCCTTGCTCGAAGCGCCCGATACCTACCTCATGCGCCGTCGCGCACTGCTCTCCGAAATCGAATCCGCGGAGACCAAGCGCAAGGAGGCGTCCGACCACCTCGCGGACGGCGAAGCGGCTTTGGCAGAGGCCGATCGCGCAGCCCGCGCGGCGCTCGAAGCCATGTCTGCCGCCCGCGAAGCGCGCGCCGGTTCGCAGGCCCGCCATGAAGCGGCGGTGCAGCGCCTCGCCGAAATCACGCATGCCATTTCGGAAAACCTCGAGACGACCCCGGCCGGGCTGATCGAGCTCGCCGGTCTCAAGGAAGGTGCGGAGCTTCCGCCCCAGCACGAAATCGAAACGCGACTGCATTCCTTGAAGGGCGACCGCGAGCGTCTGGGGGCCGTCAATCTGCGCGCCGACGAGGAACTGACCGAACTCGAAAGCAAGCATCTGGGCATCGCCACCGAGCGCGACGATCTGGTCGAAGCCATCAAGCGCCTGCGCGGCGCCATCGGCAGCCTCAACCGCGAGGGCCGCGAACGTCTGCTGGCGGCCTTCGACGTCGTCAATGCCCATTTCCAGCGGCTCTTCACGACGTTGTTCGGGGGCGGCACGGCGGAGTTGACCCTTGTCGATTCGGACGATCCGCTCGAGGCCGGCCTCGAAATCCTCGCCCGCCCACCCGGCAAGAAGCCGCAGAGCATGACCTTGCTTTCGGGTGGCGAACAGGCATTGACCGCGACCGCGCTGATTTTCGCAGTCTTCCTTACGAACCCTTCTCCCATATGCGTCCTCGACGAGGTCGACGCGCCGCTCGACGATGCCAACGTGGAGCGCTATTGCGACCTGCTGGACGACATGTCGCGCCAGACCGAGACCCGTTTCGTCGTCATCACGCACAACCCGATCACCATGGCGCGGATGGACCGGTTGTTCGGCGTGACGATGGCCGAACGAGGCGTCTCCCAGCTTGTTTCCGTCGACCTCCAAAGCGCCGAAAGCATCCTTGAAACGGCCTAGGCCGCGACGCCTGAAACCGCGCTCCGGTCGTTGAGATCGATGACGTTTCACGGTGGCGAACCGATTCGATGCAACAGCCTCCGCGCGCTGACGTTTTCAGAGCGCGTCATAGTTCAGCCTCAAAATCGTGGCGACGCATCGGCGAGAGCCATGTTCGGCTCGCAATTTTTGTAAATTTTCCAATCACTTAACGCTTCGTTACCAGTCCTTGACAGGGGGGACCCTCCCCCATATGTTGCGCGCGGCTTTCGGGGCCGGGCTTGAAGACCTTTTCCCGCGCCGCTTTGAGAAGGAGAACGCCATGGCGGACCCCACCGAGCGGAGCGACGAAAAGGATCGTAAGCCGACCAGCTCCGGCGATGCCGATCTTTCAGCGAGACTGAAGTCGCTCGATGTGCGGATTGAACAAGCGTCCGCGCAACGCAAAGAGGCTAAGGAATCGCAATCCCGTCCGTCGTCGGACACGAACGCAGTCGGCCAGGCCTTCAGGCTTTCGGCAGAGTTCGTATCTGGCGTCATCGCGGGGGGAATCATCGGTTGGATCGTCGATCGGCTGTTCTCAACGTCCCCTTGGGGGCTCGTCATCTGCGTCATCCTCGGCTTCTGTGCCGGGATGTTCAATTTGCTCAGGTCCGCCGGTTTGATGAAACCGTCGCGTCATGAGCAGAAGCGGTAACGAGTTCCGACACGAACGGCCGATTGGCGGCAGATAAACACCGAAAGTGACGGACCATGGCGAGCCCGATCGAACAGTTTCAGATCAAGCCCATCATTCCCGCCATCAATTTCACCAATTCCTCGCTGTTCATGATCGGCGCAGCCGCGGTGATCGTGGTCGGCTTGATGGTTGCGACCCGCAAGCGCGCCGTCGTTCCCGGCCGCGCGCAATCGGTCGCTGAGATTCTGCACGATTTCGTCGCGGGCACGCTGAAAGATGCGGCCGGCCAGGAAGGCATGAAGTTCTTCCCGCTGGTGTTCTCGCTCTTCATGTTCGTTCTGACGGCGAACCTGCTCGGCATGATTCCAGGCTTCTTCACCGTCACGAGTCACGTCATCGTCACCTTCGCGCTGGCGCTGCTCGTCATCGGAACGGTGGTGATCTACGGCTTCGTCAAGCACGGCACGCACTTCCTGGGTCTCTTCGTCCCATCGGGCGTGCCGGTGTGGCTGCTGCCGTTCATCGTCGTCATCGAGATCATCTCCTTCCTGTCGCGTCCGATTTCGCTGAGCCTTCGTCTTTTCGCGAACATGCTCGCCGGTCACATCGCATTGAAGGTTTTCGCAGGCTTCGTCGTCGCCCTTCTCGGCGCTGGCGGTGTCGTGTCGATCCTGGCTCCGCTACCGCTCCTCATGGCGGTCGCTTTGATGGCGCTCGAGTTCCTCGTCGCCGCCCTGCAGGCCTACGTCTTTACGGTGTTGACCTGCATCTACCTCAACGACGCACTGCACCYGGGTCACTAGGTCAGCGCTGAGTTACACCCTCCCCTCCCGGTCAATACCCCCTTCAAGGAGATCACGATGGATCCGGTTGCTTTCAAATATCTCGGTGCAGGCTTCGCCTGTATCGGCATGGGCCTCGCCGCTATGGGCGTGGGCAACATTTTCGGTAACTTCCTGTCCGGCGCTCTGCGCAACCCGTCGGCCGCCGACGGCCAGTTCGCACGTGCGTTCATCGGCGCGGCGCTCGCAGAAGGTCTCGGCATCTTCTGTCTCGTCGTCGCCCTCGTCCTGCTGTTCACCTAAGCTAAATTCGGTGACCGGGAGGGTGAAGCGCGGTCACGTGCTTCACCTCGATTGCTGTGACGGCGGAAACCCCGCCGTCATTCAACATTTTTAGGATCATCCGTTACAGGATCGGCTCCATGGCTCAGGCTCAGACCACCCACGCTTCAACCGAAGCGCATGGCGGCGCTCACGAGGACGTCGGCTTCCCGCCGTTCGAGACGGAGACTTTCGCCGGCCAGCTCATCTGGCTCGCGATCACCTTCGTGCTGCTTTACGTCCTGCTCTCCAAGCTGGTTCTGCCGCGTCTTGGCGGCATCATCGAACATCGCCGTCTCGCGATCGCAGGCGATCTCGACGAGGCTGCCGCGATGAAGGCCCGCGCCGAAGAGGCGGGTGTTGCCTACGAGAAAGCTCTCGCCGAAGCCCGTGCGCGCGCTCAGTCACTCGCACAAGAGACCCGCTCGACGTTGTCGGCTCAAACCGATGCCAAGCGCAAAGGGCTCGAAGCGGACTTGTCCAAGCGCCTCACGGCCGCGGAAGCGACAATCGCCACCAAGAAAACCGAAGCCATGTCGAACGTGCGCGGCATTGCCGCCGAGACGGCTGCGGCCATCGTGGAGCGTCTCACAGGCAAGGCGCCCGCCAAGGTGACGATCGAATCCGCTCTCGATCAAGTGAAGGTATAAGGGGACCACGCCATGCTCGCCAACACCACCTTCTGGGTCGCGGTCGCCTTCGTCATCTTCTGGGCGATCATGTTTTACTACGGCGTGCCCGGTAAGGTCATGGGCATGCTCGACGGTCGCGGCAAACGCATCGCCGACGAATTGGCGGAAGCCAAGCGCCTGCGGTTGGACGCGGAAAAGCTCTTGAAAGAATTCGAGGAGAAGCGCGCCGTCGCCGAACGCGAGGCCGCCGAAATCGTCTCCGTCGCCAAGGAAGAGGCCGAGCGTCTCGCCCGCGAGACCGAAGAAAAGCTGACGGATTTCGTCAAGCGTCGCACCGCGGCAGCCGAGGCGAAGATCGCTCAGGCGGAAGCGCAAGCCGAAGCCGATGTCCGTGCCGCCGCCGTCGACGCAGCCGTCAAAGCCTCCGAACGCGTTCTACGCAGTGAGCTGGCCGGTGCCGCTGGTGCGGCCGTCGTGACGGAAAGCCTCGGTGAAGTTCGGAGCAAGCTGCAGTAGGGCTTCTCGCAAGCGACGTGTATGTTCATGACGGCCGCCCGCAAGGCGGCCGTTTTCATGTGGGGATCAAATGCTGGTGATTTTCGATTGCGACGGGGTTCTGGTGGATTCGGAACTTCTAGGGTGCCAGGTCGACGCGCAGTTCCTCACCGCGCTCGGCTTCCCGTACTCGTTCGACGACATTCTGCGCAACTTCGTCGGCAAGAGCATGAGCGACATGATCGCGCATATCGAGAGCGAGCATAACCGCAAGCTTCCGGCGGATGTGGGCGCACAGCTCAATCGCGAACTTTTCGCACGCTTCGAGACCGAACTGCAACCGATCCCCCGCATCCGCGAGACGATCCTCGCCCTGCCCTACCGTCGCTGCGTCGCGTCCTCGTCCACGCCCGAGCGGATCGCGCTCTCCTTGCGTCTCACGAGGCTGGATGACCTGTTCGCGAACGTCTTCAGCGCGACGGAAGTCAAACGCGGCAAGCCCGCACCGGATCTTTTTCTCCACGCCGCTTTACGCATGAGCGCGCAACCGGCCGAGTGCATCGTCGTCGAGGATTCGCCTGCGGGGGTCGAAGGCGCGCGTGCGGCCGGCATGCGCGTGATCGGCTTCACGGGCGGCGGACATTGCGGGCCTGCGCATCACGAGCGCCTGCGCGAAGCCGGAGCGCACGACGTGATCGACGACATGAGTGCGCTGCCGGAGACGGTGCGTCGCTTCGTATAAATTGAGAGGGCCGAGCAGGGTCAACTCCCACCTCCTCCCGAGGCTGCAAGGCGCGGGTTTCGCGAGAACGGCCCCAGAGCCGGGCTCTCGGGCCGTTGGTTGTGAAGCGCAAGCTCCGGGTGCCATACGGCGCAACGTCGTCCCCGCTATTCTATATCATCGGCCCTTCCGTATAGAAGTGCTCCGCTTTCAGCACCGTCCCTGGCTTCAACCAGGCAAAGAGCGTTGCGTCGGCCCCGCCTGCGCCGTCGACGTCATAGGAGAGCTTACCGCTTTCCTGATCGTAGACGATGTGGTCATCCGCATCGGCGGCGACTTTGCCGATACAGAAATTGGAGGGATCGACGCGCATGTCGTTGAGCGTTCCGTCCAGTTCGTGACCAGGAACGGTGGCGCCCTTGAGACCCTGGAAAATCTGGAAGTCCAAGAAGATCTTGTCACCCTGGGCACCGCTGAAGTCAGCGACGCGATCGACGTTCGCGCGTGCATTCAGGAGAGTTGAGAAGCTGAACGTATCGCTTCCAGCCCCACCGGTGAGAACGTCGTTGCCGACTCCACCGCTCAACTTGTCATTGCCGGCTCCACCACAGAGGCGATCGTCGCCCTTGCCGCCGGACAAGACATCGTTGCCACGGCCCCCGTTGAG
>NZ_JBFUKD010000159.1:0-6745 GCF_056401005.1 Microvirga sp. P4_G7
GTGCTGACGAGGCGCTCTACCCGGACCTTGCGGCCTTCCGTTTCGATGGCGCCGACGCGCTCGCGCTGGCGCTCGCCGCTCGCGGCCCGGGCTTCCTTCGGATCGGCCCCGCGGCGCGGGGTCTTGCGACGGGGTGAATCTGGATCCTCGCCGGCTCGCCAGATGCTGTGGCGCGGTTCGAGGCGCGAGGGGCGCTTGCGCTCCGGCTCGGCCGATCGCTCGTCGCGGTCGGGACCACGCCGGAACGGCCGCTCGCCTTCGTCCCGCCGACGCGGACGCTCGTCGCGCCGCTCCCGGTCAGGACGATCGTCGCGTTCCCGCCGTTCGGGGCGAACACTGCGTTCCGTCCGCTCCGCCTTCTTCGGCGAACCGAAGGGAGCGATAGGTTCGCGCACGGGGCTCTCGAAATCGACACCGGCCTCGGCAGCGAGCGCGGCGCCGAGCTGGTCCCTGAGAACCTTCGTACGAACTTCCTCCACCAATCCGTCTTCCAGGTCGCCGAGCTGGAATGGACCGAACGAGAGGCGAATGAGGCGGTTCACCTGGAGGCCGAGATGCTCCAGGATCCGTTTGACTTCGCGGTTCTTGCCCTCGCGCAGGCCGAGCGTGATCCAGGCGTTGTCGCCCTGTACGCGATCGAGCCGTGCCTCGACGGGGCCGTATTCCATGCCGTCGATGGTCACGCCGTGGCGCAGGCCATCGAGATCCGCCTGATTGACCTCGCCATGGGCGCGCACCTTGTAGCGACGCAGCCAACCGGTATCCGGGTGGGCGATGGTGCGGGCAAGGCCGCCATCGTTCGTCAGAAGCAGAAGGCCTTCCGTATTGATGTCGAGACGTCCGATCGCCACCACGCGGGGCATGTCCTCGGGCAGGTTGTCGAAGACCGTCGGCCGTCCTTCCGGATCGCGCGCGGTCGTCACGAGCCCACGCGGCTTGTGGAACAGCCAGAGGCGGGTGCGCTCCTTCATGGGAAGCGGCTCGCCGTCGATCGTGATCTTGTCGGCTGTAGTGACGTTGATGGCGGGCGAAGTCAGGACTTCCCCGTTCAGGGTCACCCGACCCTCGGCGATCATCGCTTCGACGTCACGGCGCGAGGCGACACCTGCGCGGGCGACGACTTTGGCGATACGTTCCTCGGTCGGTTCAGCGGGGACGATTACCGTCTCGGTCGCTGCGGTCTCATGGTCTCGATGCGGGCGATCCTCGCCCGGACGCTCGAAACGGCGCGGGCGATCGTCGTCGCGACGGCCTTTGAACGGACGTGAGCCATCGTCGTCACGGCGGGCACGGAAAGGACGGTCGCCCTCCTCGCGCGGCTTGCGCGGGCGCTCATCGTTCCCACGGGTCAGCCACGGCTTGGCATCGCCCCGCTCGCGGGTGCGGAACGGTTGCGCTTCACCTTCGCGCTTCGGGCGAAACGGCTTGTCACCATCGCGGCTGCGGAAAGGGCGGTCACCACCCTCGCGAGCGCGGAAAGGCTTGGCGTCGCCCTCGCGCTTCGGCCGGAAGGGTTTGTCGCCATCGCGGCTACGGAAAGGCCGGTCGCCACCCTCGCGGGCGCGAAAAGGTTTTGCGTCGCCTTCGCGGGCGCGGAAAGGTTTGGCGTCGCCTTCGCGGGCGCGGAAAGGCTTGGCGTCGCCGTCACGCTTCGGGCGGAACGGCTTATCGCCTTCGCGGCGAGGCCGGGACGGCCGGTCGTCGGAAGTGCGGGGGCGGGCGGGGCGACCGCGTGGACGGCCCCGGTCGTTATCGTCGTTGCTGTCGGTCATGGGAGCCTGATAGCAGAGGAGCTGTTAAGAATCGAGCATGATGGCAGACAACGGCACAAACAAGATCGGCACCCAGATAGACGGGCTCAGCGCGGCCTTCGACGAGGCACGGGCGGCGGCGGCGCGCGGCGAGGTTCCGGTGGGGGCGGCGATCGTCAAGGACGGCCGGATCGTCGCAGCAGCCGGAAACCGCCCACGCGAACTCAACGACCCGTCCGCCCACGCGGAGATGCTGGCGATCAGACAGGCGTGTGGTGTGCTCGGTGACGAGCGGCTCCCAGGATGCGACCTCTATGTGACGCTCGAGCCCTGCACGATGTGTGCGGCGGCGATTTCTTTTGCGCGCATCCGACGGGTCTATTTCGCCGCCTACGATCCGAAGGGCGGCGCCGTTGAAAGCGGGGTGCGGTTTTTTCACCAGCCGACCTGCCACCACGCACCCGAGGTCTATGGTGGCATCCGGGAGAGTGAGGCGGCGGCGCTCTTGAGAAGCTTTTTCGAAGGGCGCCGCTGAGCCGATTATTCAACTCGCCTGGTCAGACGATGTAAAAGTCCTTGTAGGACATGCCTTTGATTTTCTTGTCGAGCTGCGCAATCTGGATCTGCTGCTGCGCGCCGTTGCCGTCCATGTCGAAAAACAGCTTTCCGGACTTGCTGTCGAAAATCACGCGGTCGGACGGGTCGTGCGCCTTGGTGCCGATGTAGAAGGCGTCTTTCTTCAACGTGCCGGCCTTCAGCTTGGTGAAGATCTTGTTTTCGAGCTGCATCGTGTCGTCCTTCGGTGAGAAGGCCAGGACCTTGTCGATGTTGGCGTTCTTCTTCTTGGCGACCGCCGTGTCGAACAGAAAGACGTCGTTCCCTGCGCCGCCGTCGAGCGTGTCTTTACCCAAGCCGCCCACGAGCTTGTCGTTGCCCAGACCGCCCGAGAGGTTGTCGTTTCCGGTTCCGCCGATGACGGTATCGTTGCCCGCGCCCCCGTCCAGCGTGTCGTTGCCGCCGAGCCCGTCGAAAATTTCGTCGGCAGCGGTGCCGGTATGCGCATCGTGGCCGGGCGTCGCTGTCCAGGCTTTCGTGCCGGTCCCAGTCCCTGTCCCTCCATCGCCGGTACCCGTGCCCGGATCCGGCGGCGGCGTCGTCACACCACCGGGACCGAAATACTCCGTCATGAACGCGAAGCCAGCTTCGCCGGTATTGGTCCAGCCGACGACGAAATTGCCGTTGGCGAGCGGCATGATGGACGGATTGTATTGATCGCCGGCCGTGGTCGTGCCGACCGAGATCGTATCCTGCAGGATGGTGCCGTCCGCTTTCGCTGCCGCAACGTAAGTATTGTCATCGCCATTCAGCCGCGCCTGGAACACCAGTGCGAAGCCGCCGCCGGCGAGCGGCTCGATGTCGGGTTGGCCCTGAATCTCGCCCGCCGGCTTCGAGAACAGGATCGGTCCGCCAACAAGCGTTCCATCGCCATTGAAGGCTTGCGCGCGCATGACGGCCGCGCCTGCTTCCGCGTCCTCCCATACGGCGACGAATTGGTTGTTGCCGAGCGAGCAGATGCCAGGGTTGATCGGCGCGATGCTATCGACGATTCCGAGGTCGATGTTCGGTCCTTGGGTTTCGGTTATCGGGTCGTAGATCAAGGCGATGATGGGAGTCTGCGTCTCACCCGCGTTGGCAAGAACGGCGACGATGCTTCCATCGGCGATCCCCGCCGTTGCGATCCTGTCGCTATCCGGCGAATCGTGAATGAAAAAGCCTTCTTGAGCCCACGTGCCGGAGGGAGCGGTGACGATCCCCTCGTAATGGCCTGGCCCCTCGTCAGTCGCGCCGTCGTAGAGCACCGAGAAGCCACCATTCGTGAGGGCTTTGATCGAGACCGGCGTAGCGTTCTCGACGCTCTCATCACTGATTCGAATGACGGTTCCGGACGGATTGTGGGCGATGTCGAGAATCTGACCTTCGACGAACTTTCCGGCAGAGCCGGATTTGCTCCACGCGACCACCGTCCTGCCGTCGGCAAGCGTCACCGCGACGGGCGCCGAATAGCCGACGTCCGCAGCCGTTTGAAAAAGCGCCTTACCCCGCAGGACCGAGCCGTCTGGCCGGAAGATCTGGGTGTAGAGATAGCCGACGGCTTCGTTGCTCATTTCCGCCCAGACGGCGAGAAAGTTGCCGTCGGCGAGAGTGGTGAGGCTGCCTGCGGTCGCAAACTGATTGCCCGGCGCGAAAGTGCTGAAATTGACGTTGTGGGGAAGCGAGGGCATCGGTCAGACCTTTTGAGATGTCATCACGTTGCGTATCCGCTTCCGTCTCCTTTTCAAAGGGGGATGCGCGGCATCGGCCATCTCCGGGTGATGCAGCGCACACCTTTGGGTGTCAGGCGACACCCAGAAAGGGTCTCATCGCCGCGAGCGTCGCCGACGGATTCTCCTCAGCAACGAAATGGCCCGATTTCACGCTCGATCCGATTGCATCGGGAGCAAAGGTATTTTTCCAGATTTCGAGCGGTGAAACGTCATCCCCGCTTGTGCCACGCACAAGGTAGAAATCGCTCCAGATCACTTGCGTCGGGCACCGAATTGACTTGCGGGCGGCGAGGTCCTCCTCGTCTGCAGCAAGGTCCAGCGTCGCGCCGGCACGATAATCCTCGCAGAAGGCATGGATGCGTGAGGGCTCGTTGCAGCTCATGCGATAGGCGCTGAGGGCCCGTGGATCGAACGCGTCGAGCGTTCCATTGCCGGACCACTTTTGCATGAGGCCCGCGAAGTAGGGCCAAGGATCGCGCCCGATTTCCTTTTCGGGTTTCGGCGCCGGCTCGGACAGGTAGGCCCAATGGGCTGCCGGGACGCGTCCCGCCTTCATCTGCGCCCAGACATGGAACGTCGGCAGGATGTCGAGCAGAACCAGCCGCTCGACCCGTCCCGGATGATCGAGCGCCAACCGATAGGCGACTCGCGCGCCGCGATCATGCCCCGCGACTGCGAAATGAACATGTCCGAGGGCTTCCATGACGGCAATCACGTCCCGCGCCATCGCCCGTTTCGAATAGGTCTCGTGCGACGGGTCGCCTTTGGGCGCCGACGACCAGCCATAGCCGCGCAGATCCGGACACACGACCCGATGCGTTTCGGCCAATGCCGGCGCGAGCCGATGCCACATGACGTGCGTTTCCGGAAAGCCGTGCAGCAGAATGAGCGGAGGGCCATTTCCCTTCGAACGCGCAAACACGCGACCGATCTCAGTGTCGATCCAGTGGGATTCGAAATCCGGGAAGAGATCGTCGCTCATGGAGCCTCCTGCGTGTGACCTCACATAGCGGCGCTTTTGGCTTTTTCAGCCCCGTTCGCGCGCGACGGCGCGCCAACCGATGTCGTGGCGGCAAAAGCCGCCCGGCCAATCGATCTTGGCGACGGCTTCGTAGGCGCGCACTTGCGCTTCGCCCACCGTGCGGCCCGTGGCGGTCACGTTGAGCACCCGGCCGCCATTGGCAACGAGCCTATCGCCTACCTGCTTCGTGCCTGCATGAAAGACGATCGTTTCAGGCACCGTTTCTGCGGCCTCGACGCCGCGGATCTCGGAGCCTTTCTCGACAATACCCGGATAGCCGTTCGCGGCCATGACGACAGTCAGAGCGACCTCGTCGGACCAACGGAGCGAAATGGTGTCGAGCGCGCCATCGCAGGCAGCGAGGAGGGCGGTGACGAGATCAGACTTGAGCCGCGGCAGCAGCACCTGCGTCTCGGGGTCGCCGAACCTAGCATTGTATTCGATCAGTTGCGGGCCCTGTTCGGTGAGCATCAAACCGGCGTACAGAATGCCGGAATAGGGCGTGCCACGGGCGCGCATGCCGGCAAGCGTCGGTTCGATGATGTCGCGCATCACGCGGGTCTGCATGGCGTCGTCCAGGACGGGCGCCGGCGAATAGGCGCCCATGCCGCCCGTATTCGGCCCTTTGTCGCCGTCGAGGACGCGCTTGTGATCCTGCGCCGTTCCGAATGGGAGCGCCGTCGCACCGTCGCACAGCGCGAAGAAACTCGCCTCCTCGCCATCGAGAAATGCTTCGACGACAACCTCCGCGCCGGCTTCGCCCAGGCCGCCCGCAAACATCATGTCGACTGCCGCTTCGGCCACCTCCAACGATTGCGCGACGACGACGCCCTTGCCCGCGGCCAATCCGTCGGCCTTGACGACAATGGGAGCGCCATAGCTGCGAATGTAGGCTTTGGCCGTCTCGGCGTCCTGAAACCGTCGATACGCTGCAGTCGGGATGGAGAATTCCGCGCACAGGTCCTTGGTGAACGCCTTTGAACCTTCGAGCTGCGCCGCGGCTTTGCTGGGTCCGAACGCTTTGATGCCGGCGCGCTTCAGGTCGTCGACCAAACCGGCGACGAGCGGCGCTTCGGGGCCAACCACCACGAAATCGATCGCCATCAGTCGGCAGAATGCGACGACGGCCGCGTGGTCGGTCACGTCGATCGTGACGTTCTCGCCGTGTTGTGCCGTGCCGGGATTGCCTGGCGCAATGAAGAGCCGGTCGCACAGAGAACTCGCCGACAAGCTCCACGCCAGTGCATGTTCGCGGCCGCCCGATCCGATGAGAAGAATGTTCATGGCGCAGTCTCCGTGCTGGCTGCGCTCATAGCGGGCCGGGGCCGCTTCGGCCATCCCTAAATATGGCCGAAGCGAATGATGCGAGCGTGATCGGTGCTCAGATCACGAAGAAATCCGTATTGTTCAAATCGAGATGCCTGGGAAGCTTTATGATCTGGATCGGTTCCTTCTCTCCCGTGCCGTCTGGATCGTAGCTCAGGGCGCCGGTCTTCCTGACGTAGAGCACTCGGTCTTCGGCATCCTCGGCTTTGGGGCCCAGATGGAACGCGTCCTTCTTCAGTACGCCTTTCTTTCCGATCTTGGTGAAGATGCTCTTTTTCATGTGGATCGTGTCGTGTTCCGCGACATAATCCGGGATCGTGTCC
>NZ_JBFUKD010000160.1:0-6743 GCF_056401005.1 Microvirga sp. P4_G7
GTCCGCTTCCGTCGCGTAGTGCGGGATATGCGCATCCTGGAATGCCTTCGCGGAGGCCGCATCTTCGCCGAGCCAAACAGCGAAAACCGGCTTGCGCCGAAAATTCGTCGCCCGGTCGCGCTTGACCACATCGGCAACGGCTTCGGCAGCGGCGGACGCCCCGGCGAGCGCCATCGGAACGTTGAGCACCAGCACCGCGTCGTTTTCCGGATCCGCCAGCAGCGCTTCGAGAGATTGCGCGAAGCGATCGGCACTGGCGTCGCCGACGATGTCGACGGGATTGGCGCGCGACCACGACGGCGGAAGGACGCGGTCGAGCCGCGCCTTGGTTTCATCGGACAAACCCGCGAGGCGCCCATCGAGATCGATCAGGCGATCGACGGCCAGAACGCCAATTCCTCCACCATTGGTCAGAATGGCGAGCCTATCGCCGGGAAAGGGTTTCTGTCGGCCGAGCGTTTCCGCGGCGGCGAACAACTGATCGAGATCGAGGACGCGCAGAAGCCCGGCGCGGCGGAAGGCTGCATCGTAGACGGCGTCGGTGCCGGCGAGCGCACCCGTATGGGTCGCCGCTGCCTTGGCGCCAGGCGCATGACGTCCCGACTTGATGACGACAACCGGCTTCGTACGCGCGGCCGCACGCGCCGCCGACATGAACTTGCGAGCGTCGCTGATGGATTCGATGTAGAGGAGAATAGCGCGTGTCGCCGGATCGGCCGCGAAATAGTCGAGGCAATCGCTGAAATCGACATCGACCTTGTCGCCGAGCGACACCATGGCGGAAAAGCCGATGCGGCGATGCCCGGCCCATTCGACGATCGCACCCGCGACGGTTCCTGATTGCGACACGAGAGCAAGGTCACCGGCCTGCACTGTCCGCGACGCGAAGCTCGCGTTCAGTTGCACACGCGGCGCGATCACACCGATGCAATTGGGACCGAGAAGACGCAGTCCATATTTACGAGCAGCGAGGCGCGCAGTGTCGGCGAGAGAACCGGGACCGTAGCCCATTCCCGCCGTCACCACGATCGCCGCCGCCGCACCTCGTCGGCCGGCTTCGTCGACAAGGTCGGGGACCCGCTCGGGCGGCACGGTGATGATGACGAGGTCGGGGACTTCCGGCAGCGTGGCGACATTCGGATAGCAGGGTTCGCCCTCGATCGCCACGTGGTGGGGATTGACGGCGTAAACCGGGCCGCCGAAACCGCCAGCGCGCAGATTGCGCAGAAACGTCAAGCCCACCGAACCCTCTCGCGGACTCGCGCCGATCACGGCGACGGACCTTGGTGCGAGAAGTTTCTCGAGGCGATAAGTCGACATGAGGCTCCTTGCGCATCCGCAATGGATTCGAGCTCAGGTCCATCACGGCATCGAGCGGCTGAGTTCGTTACTCGGCCAAAACGCGGGTCGGTGGGAAAATGACTTCGACGAGCGTGCCTTCCTGCGGATGGCTTGAAATCTGCAGCGTGCCGCGATTCGCTTCCACGAGCGCCTTGGTCAGCGGCAAGCCCAACCCGGTACCGCCGCGCTTGTGCGCCGTCGCGATTTGGCGGAACGGTTCGAGGGCCGTTTCGATCTCGTCGTCGGTCATGCCGATGCCGGTGTCGCGCACACGAAACGCGACTTCGCCGCGATCTGTCAGGGCGGTCGAGAGGATCACCTGTCCGCCCGCGTCGGTGAACTTGATGGCGTTCGAGACGAGATTCAAAACGATCTGCCGCACTGAACGTTCGTCGGCGACGACCGAGGGGAGCTTGGCGGCGAAACTCGTGCGCAGCACGATCCTGTCGCGCGAAGCCTGCGGCTGGAACATGGCGATGCAGCTCGAGACGAGATCGTTGAGGTTGACGCCGGTGAAGGACAATTCCATCCGCCCGGCCTCGATCTTCGCCAGATCGAGCAAATCGTTCACGAGCGAAATCACATGTGCGCCCGACGCATGGACGTCTTTGAGGTAATCCTTGTAACGCTCGTTGGCGATCGGCCCGAAGCGCTCTTCCAGCATGACCTCCGCAAAGCCGATAATGGCGTTGAGCGGTGTTCTGATTTCGTGGCTGATCTTCGCGAGCAGATCGGATTTTTGCGCTGAGCCTTCCTCCGCATTCCGCTTGGCCGCGACGAGCTCGCCCTCTGCCTTCTTGAAGGCGGTGATGTCACGCAGCACGGCGCAGAACTTGCGCTCCGGACTTTCGTTCACCCGACCCATGGTCATGAACAGGGGGATCGCGCCACCCTGGCGGACGCGGCCGAGAACCTCGCGACCGTCATTCAACAGGCTGRCCACGCCCGACGAGCGCAGACCTTCGAGATAGTCGAGCGCGACGATGTGGCTTTCGGGTGCGAGCAGAACCGTGATGGCGTCGCCCACCACTTCGCGCTGATCGTAGCCGAAGAGCGCCTCCGCCGAGCGGTTGAGCGAGAGAATGCGTCCCGTCTCGTCGAGGGCGATGACGCCGTCGGTCGCCGTGTCGAGAATGGATTCGAGTTCCCGGACGCGCCCGTCCAACACACGCAGATCTGCCTCGGCCGCCCGCAGGCGCTGACCGGCTTCGGGCTCCGCGACACGACGAACGAGAAGCAGGTTCGCATCCTCTCCGTCCCATGCGGCTTCCGCGGGTCGGAGATCGACCGGGATGCTTCCGTTGCGACGCGTGGTGAGCGCGATCGGACCTTCTTCGTCCGTGCGCTGTGCCAGCAACGGGCTTCCTTTGAACAGGCGTGACAAGCCGCCATCCGCCTCGATTTCTCCCGCGCTGTCGTAACCAGCAAGGACAAGCAGGAAGCGGTTCGCGAACAGGATGCGTCCATCCGTGTGGACGATGACGCCGATCGGCAATCTGTTCAGAATATCCTCGACCCGCGCCGGCGCGCTTATTTCCTCCTGCGCCAGCTCCGGCGCCGACGGCGCGGCTTCGGCTTCGGGCTCAGGCGAGGGTTCAGGGGTTGGTTCAACCAAGGACTCGACGGCAGGCTTCTCGTCGATGCGTGCGTTGAGCGAGCGCGCGATTTCCCGGAACGCATTGCGCTCGGCGACCGACAGGCCGGGAGCGGGTACGTCGACCGCCTGGCTCGGCGGCGGTGCCGGCGGGACGATGTGCGGAGCATGCGCCGTTTCGGTTTGCTCCGACGGATGACGTGGCGGTGGCGGCGGCTCTTGGACGTTGCCGTCCCGGATCAATGCCGCAACCTGCTCCTGAAGCAGCGCGAACCACTGGTCGGGCTGCTCGGGAGGCGACGTGTTTTCATCCGCGCCCTGCGGCTCTTCATCGTCGACGCTCTCCGCCACGGCGGGTTCGCTCGAAGGCTCCATTGCCAGCCCGACGCGATCCTCGATCCCATCCGTCCGCAGCAGGCCGAAGCCACGAAAACCGGCGAGGGAGCGATCGGGCCGGAAAACCGGCATTCCACCCCATTCGACCGGGATCTGCTGTCGGCCCCCGTCCATGGACCAGAAGACAATGCGTCGGCTAGCAGTCTGACGCTGCGCGAACAGAGCCTCGACCGCTTTGTCCGGGTCATGCACCAGAGTGCCGGAGATCTCGTTCCAGGTCTTGCCGAGGATAGCCCCCGACGCGGCGCCGACGGTTTCGGCGAGTTCCGGCGACACGTGCGTGAACCGCAGGTGAGAATCCGCCTGCCAGACGAAGCGAAGGGGACGCTGCGGCTTCGCCTCGGAGGGCGCGGGTTCCAGATGCCGAGGCCGTTCCGTGGGAGCAGCCTCCTTGGGTGCTTCGGCGGCTCGAGTCTTACGGGGCGTTTCCTCCCCCTTGGGAGGCGTGCCGATGATGGCCGTGACGAGAACGAGGCGTCCGTCATCGAGGCTCGCCAAGCGACAAGCACACATAAGCGGCGGAGCCAGGCGATCCGGATCGAGCCATAGGCGCTCGAGCCTCATTCCGCTTCGCGGCGCCAGACCGTTCGCCAAGGCGTGAAGTCTCGTGCGGGCTTTGAGACGAACATCGACCCGGCCATCCGCGTCGGCGAGCGCGTTACGCAGCCCATCCGCCTCGGGCGTGGCCCAAAGGATCGTGTCAGCGGCGAGATCCCAGACCAGAAGGGCCGGGTTTGCTTTGACGAGGGCCGCGAATCCAGGATCGCCCGCGAAATGGGCGACCATGGTCTGGTACTGGTTCGGCCTGTCCGTCATGAACGGTTTCGCCCACCTGTCTCACAATGACAATTCATGCGCTTCTAAACCATTTTGCACCGCAACGCCTGGGCGGGCGGCGCTCCTGACATATTTACCGCGTGGTAAGGTTAATCAAAAGGCTCGCGCTTGATTTTTGCGTTGCACCATTTTATATTGCAGTGCACAATCAATGGTGAGGCGATCAGGAGATATCCCATGGCTGACGACAAGACCAAGAACTACGAAATTCCGACGGAAATGCGCGATTTTGCCGAGAAGAGCGTCGAGCAGGCCCGTAAGGCGATCGACGGTTTTCTGGGTGCGGCGCAAAAGACAGCCGAGACTTTTGAGGGTTCTGCCAATTCCGTCCAGGCCAATGCCAAGGACGTGACGCGCAAGACCTTCACCTATGCCGAGCAGAATATCGCCGCCGCCTTCGACCTGGCACAGAAGCTCGTCCGCTCGAAGGATATCAACGAAGCCGTCCAGCTCCAGGCTGAATTCGTCCGCTCACAGCTCGAATCCATGCAGGCTCAGGTCAAGGAATTCGGCTCGATCGCCCAATCGGCGATGAAGCAGGCGACCAAGAAGTAACGGCGTCCAACGCCCGCAACCGCATTGTTCAGCCAGGAGAGAACCATGGCCGAAACCAAGAAGCCAGGGCCGGAAACGGCGTCGAAAGTGCCTCCTGCCGCTAGGCCCATCGAGCCGAAGGCTCCGGAGCTCAAGGCTGCGCAGCTCAAGGTCCCGGATGCCAAGATCTCCGATGCCAAGATCTCCGATGCCAAGGCATTGGAGATGAAGGCTTTGGAAACCAAGGCTACCGCAGCCAAGGCTGCCGCGGCTAAGGCTACCGGGGCCAAGGCTGCCGCGGCTAAGCCTCCGATAGCCAAGCCGACAATTGACCCGGTCGCCAAAACTCCGGCGGCAAAGACTGCGAAGCCGGCCGGCAAAGTTGCGTCGGCTTCCAAGACGACGCCTCCCCCAAGAGCAGCGTCGGCTCCAAAGGCACGGCCACAAACTGCGACGATCACCAAAGCTGCGAAGTCCACCGTTGCCCCGATCCCGGCGCAACCGGTTCCGGCACCGCAGGCCGCTGAGCTGAAGGCCGCGGCCGGCCAGGCGGGGGAGACCTTGCGTCGCGCCTTCGCCGACGCGACGTCGGCCTCGACCCAGGGCGCCTTTCTCGTCAACGACAAGATGCTCGCGGCGTTTCGTGCGCAGAGCGATGCGACCTTCGATCTGTGGCGCTCGACATTGAGTGCACCGTCGGTGTCGGAAGCCCTCCGCGCGCAGACGGGTGGGGTCCGGCAGGTCTACGAAACGACGACGGCGCATTGGCAGGACGTCGCCGAAACGACGAAGACATGGCTCGACGACAGCGTTCGTCCGCTACGGTCCATCTGGGCGGACCGGTTCCGCTAGGTCGTGACGCCGGCGACCGCCCGCCGTAACGAAAAAGCCCTGCCGGAGTGGCAGGGCGAAGTATCCTCGTTCGCTTGTCTTCAGTTCGTGGGCTGGAGCAAGCGGATGAAATGAAGCACGTCCGCCGACAAATCGCAACATTGTTATGTTCATGGCGCACGTGATGGTTAACAGCTATTTGGTCGTTCAGATCTCGTAAAGCACGTCGGCAACGAGGGTGTCCGACCGTATTGTGTTACTTTATTCCAGACCATAAATACCGTGTCACACGAGGCAAATCGCTTGCCTCGCATGTTGTCTCAGGCACGGAAGTTCTGTCATGCGTAAAGCCCGTTTCACCCTTCTCACCAGTGTTGCCGCAATCCTCGTCGGCGCTGCCGTCGCACAAGCAGCCGACTTGCCGTCGCGCGGCTATGCGCCGGTCTATAATGCCCCGCCCGTCTTCACCTGGACCGGCTTCTACGCGGGTTTGAATGCCGGCTACGGCTGGAATGCCGGCACAAGCCGCTACTATGATCCAGCCTTCGGCTATGCGGGCGGGGGCAAGAACGGCGGCTTCGTCGGCGGCGTGCAGGCTGGCTACAATTACCAGATGGGGATGGTGGTTCTGGGCGCTGAAACCGACCTTCAGTACGCTTCGGTCGGCAACAGAGGCGGATATTACGGGCCGCTCTATTATGGCGGCGATTCCAACGGCTATTTCGGCACCATCCGCGCCCGGGCCGGTGTCGCACTCGACCGCGCCCTCATCTATGGAACTGGCGGCTTCGCCTATGGAAACATCGGCGGTAATAGTGGTTACGACGCTCTGCTCGGCTATCGCCGCGATCGCAGCACCAACGGCGGCTATACGCTGGGCGCCGGTGTAGAATACGCCTTCAGCGGCAACTTCACCGCGAAGGTGGAAGGCCTCTATGTCAATCTCGACACGAAGACCAACTATGCCCTGGGAACCGTCTACAACGGCCGCCGCGATACGGAGTTCGGTGTCGTGCGCGCAGGCTTGAACTACAAGTTCAACTGAGCGTCCCCCGGGACAAAGCAACCGATCAACGAGAAAAGCCCGGTGAGATCACCGGGCTTTTTTTGTGGGGTTGCACGGATCCGCGGCAAGAAAAAGCCCGGCAATGCCGGGCTTGTCGTCCTTAAGACTCGGTGCGCGGGCCCGCGCTCGAAGGCGCACCAGGGC
>NZ_JBFUKD010000161.1:0-6673 GCF_056401005.1 Microvirga sp. P4_G7
TGGCGGATCCGCGTGAACGGCCTGAATATCGGCTGGATGAGCACGCCCGGCGAAGACCGCATCATGCGAACCTATCACGGCGCGCAGGACGGCTGGCTCGACGAAGCCGCCAAGTCGCAACCATTTGGCCGTCTGCTCGATCCCGCCGAAGTCGCCCGCACGGTCGCCTTCCTGGCGAGCCGGGAATCAGGCCTGATGACAGGCTCGATCATCGATTTCGATCAATCGGTCCTCGGCTGCTACGAGGATGCGCCGCATCCCTCGACGCCGAAGAATTCCTAGCTTCGGGACAGGATCAGCAGAAATCCTGGGACCGGGGCTCCCCGGTCCTCTCGGCTGGAAACCCGCTGGAAATCCAGTACAGCGAAGCCGGTCTCGGCAGCGAGACTGCGGAGATAGGCTTCTGAATGCGCATAACGCGCGTCGTCGCCGAGAACAAAATTGTCGCCTTCCGTCGCCTGGACGGTGAAAGCGAACAAGGCGCCATCCTTGAGCACGCGCTGCGCGACCCGAAACGCGGCTTCGAGCGCGCCCATGTAGACGAAAACGTCCGCCGCAAGAATGAGGTCGACGCGCCCCGGCGTGCATTGCCGCAGGTAGGCGACGAGGTCCATCTCGTGCAGCGCGTCGTAAAGGCCGGTTCGGCGGGCAAGATCGAGCATCCGAGGAGACAGATCGACGCCCGCAATGGTTTCGTACCGGCCCGCGAGAGCACGGGCCATCAGACCCGTTCCGCAACCGAGATCCACCACCTCCGGAAATACGGACGGTCGGTTTCCCGACGCGCACACGCGCATTAATGCGGTGAAGAGAAGTTCGGGCGCCCGATAGGCGAGATTTCCAGTCAGGTGCGCGTCGAATTTCGGTGCATATTCGTCGAAAAGCGCGCGGACATAGCCCTCGCTGATGGCGTCTTCAGTCGCAAGCGCACCAAGCTTGGCCAGATCGAGCCTCACGCCGAGGGCGTCATCCGGCTCGTGAACAAGCGCTTGGCGAAGGGCGCCGAGGGCGTTCTCCCGGTCGCCGGTGGCCGCGCTGGCCCGGCCCAGGAGCGCATGGGCGGCCGCAAAATGGGGCGCCAGTTCGAGCACCTGGCGCGCCAGATCGGCCGCAGCCACGAAATCCTTCTCCTCGAACGCCGAGCGAGCATATTCGTAGCGGCGGTCGGCGAGAATGTCGCCGGAAGAACGGGAGGTGGAAGAGAACATCATGGTTTTGCATGCGGGGAGAGCGCTTGACGTGTCAACGGCGATCTTCGGCGAACCGCTGTCAGGCTGAAATTCGCAAGCGCGCCCCCTATATCTCGCCCTCATGGCTCTTCGCTCGACCGATATTCTGACTCAGACGCCGCAGGGGCTCTATTGCCCGCTCGGGGGCTTTCACATCGATCCGACGCGGCCGGTCGAGCGGGCGTTGATCACGCACGGCCATTCGGATCATGCCCGCGCCGGCCACGGTTCCGTCCTCGCCACCCGCGAAACCCTACGCATCATGGCCGCCCGCTATGGGACGGACTTTGCTGGAACGACACAGGAGGCAGTTCTCGGGCAGGACCTGCGCATAGGCGACGTCGTCGTCCGATTCACCCCGGCCGGCCACGTGCTTGGCTCGGCCCAGATCGCCATCGAGGCGGGGGCGACCCGAATTGTGGTCTCGGGAGATTACAAGCGGGCCGAGGATCCGACATGTCTCCCTTACGAAGTGGTGCGGTGCGACGTCTTCATCACGGAGGCGACCTTCGGCCTTCCGGTTTTCCGCCATCCGGATACCCGAGCGGAAGTGCGAAAACTTCTCGATTCCGTAGCGCTTTTTCCCGACCGCGCCCACATGGTCGGCGCATATGCACTGGGCAAGGCGCAACGGGTCATGGCGCTCTTGCGGGAAGAGGGCTACGGCGAGCCTATCTACCTCCACGGAGCAATGGAGCGATTGACGACGCTCTACAAAAGCGAGGGCGTGTTRCTAGGCGATACTCCACTCGTTGCCGACACGCCGCGAACGCAGTTCGCCGGAGCGATCGTGTTGTGTCCGCCTTCGTCCATTCAGGATCTCTGGTCGCGCCGGTTTCCCGATCCGGTTTCGTGCTTCGCCTCCGGTTGGATGCGCGTACGTGCGCGCGCCCGGCAGAAGGGAGTGGAACTACCCCTCGTCATTTCAGATCATTCAGATTGGGACGACCTCTGTCGCACCGTGGTCGAGACCGGCGCCGGCGAAGTGTGGGTCACGCATGGGCAAGAGGACGCACTCGTCCATTGGTGCGAGGTTCAGGGCATCCGGGCAAAGCCCTTGCACATGCTTGGTTACGGTGACGAAGGCGAGGTGGAGGATGCCGAAGCGAGGCCCGAGGCAGAGCAAGCAGGGGACGTTGCATGAAGCGTTTCGCCGCCCTTCTCGACAGGCTCGGTTACGAGCCACGCCGGAATGCCAAGTTGCGCCTCCTGGTGGATTACTTCCGCCATACGCCGGATCCTGACCGCGGCTACGCTCTCGCCGCGATGACCGATGCGCTGATGTTCAAACAGGCCAAACCCGGCTTGATCCGCGGGCTGGTGGAAGAGCGAGTCGATCCGATCCTGTTTCGGATGTCCTACCATTATGTCGGCGATCTCGCCGAAACCGTCGCGCTGATCTGGCCGGCACCGAATGCGCCGAGCGGATCACCGGAGCCCACCATCGGTCATAACAACCCGCCCGACGCCCCTTCCCTGACGGAGGTCGTCGAGACCCTTGCGAGCGCTGGCAAAAGCGAGCTGCCGGCGCAAGTCGCCAGATGGCTCGATGCGCTCGACGAAACCGGTCGCTGGGCTTTGCTGAAGCTCATCACGCGCGAATTGCGCGTCGGCGTATCCGCCCGCCTCGCGAAAACCGCGGTTGCTCAATTGGGGGGTCTCGAGCCGGATGAGATCGAGCTCATCTGGCACGGGTTGGAAGCGCCTTACGAAGATCTGTTCGCATGGCTCGAAGGACGAGGCCCGAAACCCGAATCCGGAAATCCGGCGCCCTTCCGCCCGCCGATGTTGTCCCACCCCGTCGAAGAAGAGGATTTCAGCAAATTCGACGCGGCCGACTTCGTCGCCGAATGGAAATGGGACGGGATCCGACTTCAGGCCGTCGCAGGCCGAAACTCTCATGACCAACTAACACGTAAGATCTATTCGCGCACCGGCGACGATGTCTCACGCGCATTTCCGGATCTGGTCGAGACGTTGACTTTCGAAGGGGCGCTGGATGGCGAACTGCTCATCGTTCGGGATGGCCTCGTCCAGAGCTTCAACGTTCTGCAGCAACGCCTCAATCGCAAAGCCGTGACCGCGAAGTTGATGGCCGAGTTCCCCGCGCATCTGCGGGTCTACGATATTCTGGCCGAAGGTGACGAGGATTTGCGCGACCTGCCGTTCGTCGAACGCCGCCGGCGGCTGGAGGCTCTCGTCGCTCGCCTCGGAGACCCGCGCATCGATTTGTCTCCGGTCGTTCCTTTCGCCACGTGGGACGACCTCGCCGCCGCCCGTGCCGACCCGGGTGCAGTGGGTGCCGGCCCGGACGCCGACGCCATTGAAGGCTGCATGCTGAAGCGCGCGGACAGCCCCTACCTTCCGGGCCGCCCCAAAGGGTATTGGTACAAGTGGAAGCGCGATCCCTATCTCGTCGATGCGGTGATGATGTACGGCCAACGCGGCCACGGGAAGCGATCATCTTTCTACTCTGATTACACCTTTGGCGTCTGGCGCAACGGCGCGGACGGCGAGGAGTTGGTCCCGGTCGGAAAGGCCTATCACGGCTTCACCGACGAGGAATTGCTGAAGCTGGATCGTTACGTCCGCAACAACACCGTCAACCGCTTCGGCCCAGTCCGTGAGGTCGAATACGGCAAGGACCGCGGATTGGTCCTTGAAGTCGCTTTCGAGGGATTGCAACGCTCGACGCGGCACAAATCCGGCGTCGCCATGCGCTTTCCACGCATCAACCGGATCCGCTGGGACAAACCAGCGGCCGAAGCTGACCGTATCGAAACGCTGGAGAAAATTCTTACGCGAGGCGAGCAGGAAATCTTTCCGTCGGAGGGCAAAGAAGCATGAAGTCGCTTACCATCGAGGCCCTTACGGAAGGCAGCGTCACGCAACAGGCCAGCGGGCGGCTTCTGGTCGAAACGACGGGTCAGGGATTCATCGATCTGACGGAGGCCGTCTCGCGGTGGATTTTCGCCACCGGCATCCTGCACGGTCTGCTCACGGTTTTCTGCCGTCACACCTCAGCCTCGCTGACGATCCAGGAAAACGCCGACCCCGACGTGCGCAAGGACCTTTTGACGGCGTTCGACCGCCTCGCGCCAAGGGACGCTCCTTACGTGCACGACACGGAGGGACCCGACGACATGCCGGCCCATATCAGAACCATGTTGTCCGGCTCCTCGCTCGGCATCCCCGTGCTGGAGGGTCAGTTGGCCCTGGGTACCTGGCAGGGCCTTTACCTGGTCGAGCACCGGGACAGCCCCCATCGGCGAGAAATCGTGTTCCATCTCATCGGCGCCTGACGCCTCCTCACACCTCAACCCAAATTGGACTGCGCCATTCGCCCGAACATGCTGTAAATTGCCAGCGGCCCCAGGGTTTATCGTCGCGCTTCGGCTTCATCGGCGGATCGCCCGCGAGAGGACTTGCACTTTCCAATTGGAATGGTCATGGCTGTCGTCCCGATCCTTGATATTCAGGGCCGGTTGCGGTTAAGGCTCATGGGGGCTGCGTGGGAGAAGACAGGGTGCAGGGTCAAAACACCACGATCGTGATCGCGGACGACCATCCGTTGTTTCGCGGCGCGTTGAGGCAGGCCGTTGGTTCGGTCATGCCGAAGGCCCGCGTGGTCGAATCAAGCGGGATGGAGGAGCTCAACGCCCTGCTCGGCAGCGAGCGCGACGTCGACCTGATCCTGCTCGACTTGACCATGCCTGGTGTCCAGGGCTTTTCCGGTCTGCTTTCGCTGCGCGCCCAATATCCCGAAATCCCTGTCGTCATCGTTTCCGCCAACGAGGAAGTGACGGTCATCCGCCGGGCCATGGAGTTCGGCGCATCCGGCTTCATTCCCAAATCGGTCGATGTGGACAATATCGGCGGCGCGATCGAAGCGGTGCTCGCCGGCGATACTTGGACGCCGCCCGACGTGGACCTGACCGCCACCGAGGACAAGGAGACGGCGGATCTCGTGCGCCGGCTCGGAACCTTGACGCCTCAGCAGGTCCGGGTTCTCGCCATGCTGTCCGAAGGCTTGTTGAACAAGCAGATTGCCTATGAGCTCGGTGTGTCCGAAGCCACCGTAAAGGCCCACGTGTCGGCTATCCTCGACAAGCTCGGCGTCGACAGCCGCACCCAGGCGGTGATCGCCGCCGCCAAGATCGGCGTGACGCAGCGCCCCTCCCCGGCCAGCGCCGAATAGGTCTCTTCCCTACAAACTCTCGATGAACTGGTCGATCCGGGTCAGCGCGTCCTCGGTCAACCCGCTGTCGAAGCGGATGAACACGTGGCATCCGCCGGGCCAGAGAGCGAGATCGGCCTGGTTGCCCGACGCGGCCCAGCGGGCGGCCATGAACAGCGTATCGTCGAGGAGAAGATCCCGCGTGCCGACCGAGAACAGCGCCGGTGGCAATCCGTCCAGATCGGCAAAAAGCGGCGAGATGTCGGAATGCCGACGATCCCGCTCCGGGCCGCAGAAATTCTCCGTGAAGAAAGCGATATCCCGGGTGTTGAGAATGAGTTTCTCTGCGCCCCAATTGACCACGCTGGGGGTCATGGACAGGTCGTAACAGCCCGCGAACAGGTTTGCGCCCCGAAACGGCTGCAACCCATGCCGGTCGCGCAGTCGCAGCATGGTGACCGCTGATAGATGGGCACCCGCTGATTCGCCGCCGATGAACATCCGCGACGTCCCAAAGCGGCTCTCCGCCTCGCGGAGAAGCCACAAAGCCGCGGCCTCGCAATCATCCGGTCCCGCCGGATACGGGTCTTCCGGTGCCAACCGGTACTCGACCGAAACGACGGCCAATCCGCTGCGCTCGGCCAACCGCTCGAGCCAGGGATCCTGCTCATCGGCCGTGCCCCAGGTCCAGCCGCCGCCATGAATGTGCAGATAGACGCCGCGCGGGTTTTCCGGTGCGATCACCCGCAACGCCAGGGGCCCGGCCGGCCCAGGAATCGTGATGGTCACGGCCCGTGGACTGGTCGGCATGAGCGGGAACGGTCCGAGGCCCTGCAACCGGCGCTCGCGCACGACGGACGGCGGAACGGACCACGAATCGGGAAGCTGCGTCAGCTTCGCCACGATCTCGGCATTTTGTGCACGGATTTCGTCGCTGATCGCGACGGGATCGAGAAGCTTCGAGTCAATCATGGGCCGCCGGCGGGGTTGTTTTCATCCTTGACCCTTGCGATGAAGCATGCGGGAGCGCCCTGGTCCAGCGCGCTTTAGGAAGGATCGCAGGATGTCCAACATGAACCGGCTTCTCGGCGGCTCACCAGCCTCTGTGCTCGCCAAGCTGATTTTCTTGTCACTCCTCGTCGGTGCTTTCATGGCCTTCCTCGGCATTACGCCGATCGGGTTGATCGAGGGCATCTTCGATTGGATCCGTTCCGTGCTCGACGTCAGTTTCGATACCGTAAAGGAAGTCGGGCGGTGGGTGCTTTAT
>NZ_JBFUKD010000162.1:0-6657 GCF_056401005.1 Microvirga sp. P4_G7
GGCAACAAGCGCGTCGAAAAGGGCTTGATCGAGGGCGAGCTCCAGCTCCGCGCTCGGACGCCTTACAACCAGGCCGTCGTCGATGGCGACGTCCAGCGCATTCTCGAAGTTTATCGCCGGCAGGGCCGGGCTCTCGCCTCGGTCACGCCCCGCGTGGTGGACCTGCCGAACGGCAACATCGACGTGATCTATTCGATCGTCGAAGGCGACAAGACCGGCGTCAAGGACATCAACTTCGTCGGCAACAACCAGATCTCGTCGAGCCGTCTGCGCGGCGTCATGACGACGACCGAGTCGAACCTCCTGAGCTTCCTCAAGAGCTCGGACGTGTACGATCCGGACCGTCTCGAGAACGATCTCGAACTGATCCGCCGCTACTACCTCAAGAACGGCTATGCCGATTTCCGCATCGTTTCGAACGACGTCCAGTTCGATCCGAACGCTGAAGGCTACGTGGTCACCATCACGGTCRAAGAGGGCGAGCAGTACCGCCTCGGCAGTGTGAACGTCGATTCCCGCATTCCGGAAGTCGATGCCGCCCGCCTCCAGGGCAAGCTCACGACGTCCTCCGGTTCGGTCTACAGCGCCGACGCGGTGCAGAAGTCGCTTCAGAACGTCACGACGGAAGTCGTTCGCGGCGGTCATGCCTTCGCGCAGGTCCGTCCGGTCGCGACCCGCGACCCGGCGACCCGCACCATCAATCTCGGATATGTCGTCGAAGACGGTCCGCGCGTTTACGTCGAACGGATCAACGTTCGCGGAAACACCCGCACGCGTGACTACGTCATCCGTCGCGAGTTCGATCTCGGCGAAGGCGACCCCTACAACAAGGTTCTGATGGAGCGCGCTGAGCGCCGCCTCAACAACCTCGGTTACTTCAAGCGTGTCCGGATCTCGAACGAGCCCGGCAGCGCTCCCGACCGCGTCGTCGTGAACGTGGATGTGGAGGATCAATCGACAGGCGCGTTCTCGGTGTCGGGTGGTTACTCGACGTCCGACGGCTTCATCGGTGAAGTCTCCGTCAGCGAGAGCAACTTCCTCGGCCGTGGTCAGTACGTCCGTGTCGCCGGCCAGCTCGGCCAGCGCTCGAACGGCGTCGACTTCTCGTTCACCGAGCCGTACTTCCTGGGTTATCGCCTGGCAGCTGGTTTCGATCTGTTCTCGAAGTTCAGCGACCAGACAAAGTATGCCCGTTACGAGAACCGCATGACCGGTGGTCAGCTCCGTTTGGGCATGCCCTTCACGGAAGAGCTGACGATCACTGCGCGCTATTCGCTGTACCAGCAGGATCTGAAGATCCCGAACGATTACAAGCAGCCTTACAACGACTGCTCGATCGCTCTGCCGGGCTACACCGTCCTCAATCCGGATGGCACGCCGAACCGGTTCTTCTGTGAAGGAAACGGCGAAGCATCGCTTGCGATCAAGGAATCGCAGGGCCAGACGCTGACCTCGCTCGTGGGTCTGACCTTCAACTACAACACCCTCGACAACACCAAGGATCCGCGTTCCGGATTCTGGGCCGAGGTGAAGACCGATTTCGCCGGTCTCGGTGGTGACTCGCGTTACTTCCGCGCCACCGGTGATGCGCGCTACTACCACGAGATCTGGGACGACGTCGTCGGTATCGCCCGCGTCCAGGGTGGTCACATCATGGGCTTCGAGAACGGCAACAGGGCGAGCGGAAGCGGCGATCTTCGTATCGTCGACCAGTTCTTCATGGGCCCGTCGCTGGTTCGTGGTTTCGCCACCAACGGTATCGGACCGCGCGACATCTCGACTCTCGATACGAACGCCAACGCCATCGGTGGTACGACCTACTACGGCGGCTCGCTCGAAATGCAGTTCCCGATCTTCGGTCTGCCTCGGGAACTCGGCCTCAAGGGCGCCGTGTTCGCCGATGCCGGTTCGTTGTTCGGTTACGAGGGCCCGACCCGGTTCGACACCAACGGCAACGGCATCATCGATGGGTTTGCTCCGACGGGCTGCGGACGAAGCCAGCTCATCGCTCAGGAATGTATCGTCGTTCGCGACAGCCATACGATCCGCTCGTCGGTCGGCGCCAGCCTTCTCTGGAGCTCGCCGCTCGGTCCGATCCGCTTCGACTACGCCTTCGCRCTTACCAAGGACGACGGCATCAAGGTCAACGGCGTGAATGTCGGCGGCGACCGTGTCCAGGCCTTCAGGTTCTCCGGCGGTTCCCGCTTCTGATTTTGGGAGGGCGCCCTTGTGGCGCCCTCAAGCTTTCTGCATGAACAATACAAGTTTCTTTCCGCAATCCGGGACGCTTCGCTTGCGTCAGGTCGTGGAGATGGCCGGTACAGCACTCCCCGAGGGTTCCGACGGGGAGTTTTTGCTTGCCGGAGTCGCGCCGCTTGAGAATGCCGGCCCGTCCGATCTCGCCTACATGGACAACGCCGCTTACGGAGAGGTCCTCGGCAAGACGCGCGCAGGGGTTTGCCTCGTGACGCCGCGTTTCTCCGCGAAGGTTCCCGCGGGCACCGTCGCCATCGTGACCCCGCAGGCCTACCGCGTTTTCGCCCAGGTGATGGCCATCCTGTTTCCGACCGCAGTCCGGCCGGGTTCGGTTTTCGGCGCGACAGGCGTTTCCCCCGGCTCGTTCGTCCATCCGACAGCGCGTCTCGAACATGGTGTGCGGGTCGATCCCGGGGCCRTCATCGGTCCGGAAGCGGAGATCGGATCCGGGACCGTCGTCGGCGCCCATGCCGTCATCGGACCGCAGGTCAGGATCGGTCGGGATTGCTCGATTTCTCCCAACGTGACGATTTCCAACGCATTCCTCGGCAACCGGGTGATCCTGCACCCGGGTGTCTGCATCGGCCAGGACGGTTTTGGCTTTGCCATGGGGCCCCAGGGACACCTGAAGGTCCCGCAGATCGGCCGGGTCATCATCCAGGATGACGTCGAGATTGGCGCCAACACGACAGTGGATCGCGGTGCGAGCCGGGATACGGTGATCGGCGAGGGCACCAAGATCGACAACCTCGTGCAGATCGCCCACAACGTCGTCATCGGCCGTCATTGCGTGATCGTGGCCCAGGTGGGCATCGCCGGGTCGAGCACGATCGAGGATTTCGTGGCGATCGGCGGGCAGGTAGCCGTCAAGGGCCACGTCCGGATCGGCATGGGCGCGCAGATCGCCGCCACGAGCGGCGTCAACGGGGACGTCCCGGCGGGCGCTCGTTGGGGTGGTATCCCGGCGCGACCGATGCGGGAGTGGTTCCGCGAGATCACCGCGTTGAAAAAGCTTGCAACGCAGGGCGATTCCGGCGATTCCGCCAAGGATTGACGGACTTGGCTCAATCGGCAACGCAGCCATACCGCCGCGACTAACAAACGGACCCGATGCGTTCGCGCATGCGCTTCGGCGTTCCAGAAGACTCTTGGAGTGAACGTCATGACCGAAGCGACGACTACGCTTCAAACGGCCGACATCATGCAGATCCTCGATCTGTTGCCGCATCGCTATCCGTTCTTGCTGGTCGACAAGATCATCGAGATCGATGACGACCGGTCGTGCATCGGGATCAAGAACGTGACGTTCAACGAACCGCAATTCCAAGGCCATTTCCCCTCCCGTCCGATTTATCCGGGCGTGTACTTGATCGAGGGTATGGCTCAGACCGCCGGGGCGATCTGCGTGAAATCGAAACTCGCGCAGCAGACGCGCCCGAAGCAGGTGTATTTCATGACCATCGACAAAGTGAAGTTCCGTAAACCCGTAGAGCCCGGCGACCGTGTCGAGTTCCACATGCGCAAACTCAACAACCGCCGGAACATGTGGTGGTATCGCGGCGAGGCCAAAGTCGACGGAGCCGTGGTCTGCGAAGCTGAAGTCAGCGCCATGCTGGTGACCGACTAATGGCGGCCATCATTCATCCGAGCGCCATCGTCGAAGATGGCGCCAAGCTCGGCGACGGCGTCAAGGTCGGTCCCTTCTGCACCATCGGTGCGGATGTCGAACTCGGCGAGGGATGCGAACTCGTCAGCCATGTGGCGTTGGCCGGTCGCACGACCATTGGCGCGAAGACGCGGATCTTTCCGTTCGCCTCCATCGGACACATTCCGCAGGACCTGAAATATCGTGGGGAGGCATCGACGCTCGCGATCGGGTCCGATTGCATCATCCGCGAAGGCGTCACGATCAATCCGGGCACCGAAGGCGGCGGTATGGCGACCGTCATCGGAAACAATTGCGCATTCCTCGCGAACTCGCATGTGGGCCACGACACCAAGGTCGGCAACAACGTCATCCTGTCGAACAACGTCATGCTCGCGGGCCATGTGACGGTCGGCGATTTCGTGATCTTCGGCGGCGGCGCGGCGGTCATCCAATTCGCGCGCGTCGGTTCACATGCCTTCGTCGGCGGTATGTCGGGCCTCGAGAACGATCTCATCCCCTATGGCATGGCCATGGGCAACCGGGCGCATCTCGCCGGGCTCAACATCGTCGGCCTTCGCCGTCGCGGCTTTACGCGGGAACAGATCCACGAGATCCGCCGCGCGTATCGTCTGCTGTTCGCAGACGAGGGCACGTTGTCCGAGCGGGTGGAGGACGTTGCAGCGGAATTCTCGACCCATCCGTTCGTGCACGAAATTCTCGACTTCATCCGCGAAGGCGGCGATCGCGCCATCTGCACGCCGCGAGATCCGGTCGGCACGCCCTGATGTCCGGCGAGGGCCCGATTGCGATCCTCGCAGGCGCCGGGCAGCTTCCGATTCAGCTCGCCGATCACCTGAAGCGGCAAGGACGCGACTACCGCGTGCTCGCCTTTCGTGGTTTTGCCGCGCCGGAGCTGCGGCGTCGCGCCGATGCCAGCGTCGGCCTTCTCGACTTGAAGGCGATCATGGCGACCCTGGACGCGTGGCGGCCCTCCGCCGTCGCGCTCGTGGGTGCCGTTCAGCGGCCGGGATTCTCCGCGCTGCTCGGCGCCTATTCACTGCTGCGCAACATGCAGGACGTGAAGGACGTGATCACCCGCGGCGACGATCAGGTTCTGCGCGGAGCCGTGAGGCTGATCGAGGAGCACGGTCATCGGGTGGTCGGCGTACAAGATCTGGCGCCCGAGCTCATCGCGCCGCCGTCGCTGCGCGGAAAGCTCGAGCCGAGCGATGACGATCGGCAAGCGATCGCGTTCGGTCTCTCGCTTCTCCAATCCCTGTCCGATTTCGATATCGGCCAGGCCACCGTCGTCGCCCAACGCCACGTGCTTGCCATCGAGGGGCCCGAAGGGACCGATCGGATGCTGCGCCGGGTCAGGGGCTTGCGCCGTTCGCCGTTCGGCTTTGGCCGTCGCCAGGAAGGCGGCGTCCTCGTCAAGACAGCGAAGAAAGGCCAGGACCTGCGGGTCGACATGCCGGCAGTGGGGCCCCGTAGCGTCGTCGAAGCGTCGCGCGCAGGATTGTCAGGTATCGCCATCGGCGCGGGATCGACCCTCGTTCTCAACGAGGAGGAGACCCTGCGCACGGCGGACCGCCTCGGCTTGTTCTTCACCGCTGTCCCATCGTCTTGAAGGAGCCTCTGGTGTCCGGCGCGAACTCGCTCAAGATCTGGATCGTATCCGGGGAGGAATCCGGCGATCAGCTCGGCGCCAAACTGATGCGTGCGCTGAAGGAACGTCTCGGCGCCGATCGCCTCGTGTTCGGCGGCATCGGCGGCCACGCGATGGAACGGGAAGGACTCACGAGCCTCTTTCCGTTGGAAGAGATCGCCGTCATGGGTTTCTCCGCCGTCATCGCACGGCTTCCGACAATCTTGCGACGAATCCGGGACGCGGCGGATGCGATCGTCGCGGCCGCTCCGGACATCCTGATCATCATCGACAGTCCGGACTTCACTCACCGCGTCGCCAAAACCGTGCGCAAGCGTGCCCCGTGGATTCCGATCGTCGATTACGTCAGCCCCTCCGTGTGGGCCTGGCGGCCGGGCAGGGCGCGGACGATGCGCGCCTATGTGGATCATCTCCTCGCGTTGCTTCCCTTCGAACCCGACGCCCACGCGCGGTTGGGCGGACCGCCGACGACCTATGTCGGCCATCCGCTGATCGAACGGCTGGAAGAAATCCGGCCGGCAAAGGGCGAGCGTGGAACCAAGGATGGCGAACCGCTGAAGCTGCTGGTGCTGCCGGGCAGCCGCCGCTCGGAGGTGAGCCGGTTGATGGGGCCCTTCGGCGATGCGTTGGCGCTTCTGCAGGCGACATCGAAACGGCCGTTCGAAGTGACGATTCCAGCCGTTCCTCATCTTGCCGGTGAGATCGCGCGGCGCGCGGAGAGTTGGACCGTCATACCCACCATCGTCGAAGGCGAGGCAGCAAAATGGGCCGCCTTTCGCGCCGCTGATGCTGCTTTGGCGGCTTCAGGAACGGTGACCCTCGAACTCGGCCTTTCGGGTGTGCCCATGGTGGTTGCCTACCGGGTGTCGAAGATCGAGGAGATCCTGAAATATCTCATCAAGGCGCCCTCGATCGTTCTGACCAATCTGGTCCTGGGCGAGAACGTGATCCCCGAGCTGATTCAGTGGGATTGCACGCCGGAGAAGCTGGCGGAGGCCGTACTCCCGCTCCTCTCCGACACGCCCGAGCGGCAGCGCCAGCAATCGGCGTTTCGTCGCCTCGACGAACTCATGCGGATCGGTGC
>NZ_JBFUKD010000163.1:0-6615 GCF_056401005.1 Microvirga sp. P4_G7
AGCTAAGGATCGTTCTTTCCTCGAAGGGTTTGGGAATGAAGCAGACTGCGCTGAGATGGGGCGGCAATTCGCTCGGCCGGGAAGCCGAGACAAAGGCGAACGGTATGCGGCGTTTGATGAGTTCTGCTGCAATGCCGAAGCTCTTCCCATCGACGACATCGACATCGAGGAGAGCGTAGTCAAAGTCATCGTGAAGATGTTCGTGCGCATCGGTGATGGAATTGAAATTTCCGACGACTTGATGTCCGYCGTCCTCAACGATGGACTGCAGGTCCAGGGCGATAAACGGGTCGTCTTCCAATATTAGGATACGCATACCTTTTACTCCGAGGATTTATACGCAACGACATCGCCGCGACCGATCTCGTCCCACACGCTTGAACCGCAGCGCCTCTCATAAGCGCGAACATGTGGAGAACGGAATTCAGCTGCGAGAGTTCCTCCATATACTTCGTTTTCCCTGTTATACGCGGCTTTGGTTAAGGTTAAGTTACCACGAAGAGTAGTCAGAAATGAACTTCGGTATATTTAATGGCTAAGCTTTACTGTGCAATCCGCGCGTCAATTCCTTCAAGAACCTAAAATTATACTGACTCTCGTCGACAAGCGGCGCAAAGCAATGTGCTTTGCGCACGACAGCCATTAGAAAAAAAAGGGCGCCAACCCCGTTGCTGGCGCCCTTCTCGTCTCTCTGAGGCCTACTGCCGTCGCGGCTTTGGTTCTGTCTCGAACTCGCTGTCATGGCGGCTGAACCTCGGATCGTCTCCATTGAAGGTCTCGTCGATATATTCGCGACCGCGCTTGGTCATGTCGTGCGCGTAGCGAAGTCCCTGGCGACGGACCTCGTCCGACCATTCGCCGAAGGCCTGGTTTTCGCGCCGACTGCGCGGGATGAGCGCACCGATGAGAACGCCTGCCGCCAGGCCCACCAAGCCCACCACGAGCGGATTCTCCGCGACGTAATCTTTCACATCGCTTCTCGCTCGCCCAAAGGCCTGGCCCGAGGTCACCCGGGCGCGGTGAAGACGGTCGTGATTGCGATCATAGGCGTCTTCCGCCCATGCGGTCGCGCGGTCGACTTTTTCATGCKCCCAATCCGAGGCCTGCTCATAACGCTCAGTGGCTCTCTGCCGCGCATGCTCGGTTCTGTTCTTGACGGCGTCCTGCGTCTCCTRAACGGTCTCGCGCACTTTCTCCGCAGCATCACGCACTTGTTCTCGGGCAGCCTGGACAATCGATTCTTCGTCCGTCTTGGGCGATTGCGGCATCGGAGATTCGCCGACTTGGCCGACCGATGTGCCCGCAGAAATCTTATGGGATGTGTCGGTCCTCGTCCCTTTGTTGCCGTTCTGCTTCGCGTCGCTCATGGGGTGTCTCCTTTGAGAGGATCAAGATCGGATCGGCGTGAAACCTGTCCGACATGTTTCAATTCGTCGCGGATCTCGTCCATGGTCGCATCGACAGCTGGACTCGCCATGTCGACGCGATCTGGTTTTCTCGCCTCGCGCGTCAACCTCTGCAGCAACAAGCCGATTCCGGCCGTGACAAGCAGAACGGGCACGGGATTGTTTCGGATCGTCGACAAGGCGCGATCATAGTATGGTGCATACGGCGTTTCCCGCACGACGCCCAATGCATCGTCGACGACACCGCTCACGGTGAGGCGCCGTTGCAATCGATCGATCGTCTGGTCCAGCCGGGCACGGCTCTTGGCGATGTCTTGTTCGAGTTCATCCATCTCTCGCGTCATCCAGCCGCCCTCTCGGAGAGAACGTCCGCATCCTGCTTGATGGCCTTCAAGGTACGCTTCGGTGTGACGGAAAAGGCCGCGATCGATCGACGACCGAGGAGGGCCAACGCGATTGCGACGAGAGCCATGACGCCGCCTACGATGAGCGCGGCCAGAGCATCCGAATGCACGATCGTCGCCAACCAATCGACAAGCGCTTTCGTGAAAAGAATGAGCGCCGCGATAGCGAAGATCGCCGCGGCGACGATCATCGCCATGCCGGTGAACATCAAGCGGATATTGTCGTTCATCTCGGCCCGGAACAGGGCAAACTCTTTCTGCGCCAGATCGCTCGCGTTGCGGAGGATATCGCCGAAAAGCGACTGTAGGGTTTGAGGGTTTTCGGACATGACGAATCTCCATCAACCCCGCTTGCTCGATCGCGGCTTCTCACGATGGACAAGACGTTTTTCATTTCGATGGGCTTCGCTCGCATTGTCCTCGCGAAGCTGGCGCGCCGTGCTCTTGATGAAACGAGCGGCGAAAAAGCCGAGAGCAACGGAAACGGCGGCAACGCCGACCGGATGCCGACGCATGAAGTCTTCGGCCTCGCCGACGATCTCAGCAACGCTGCGGTCCTGAATCGACTCCGCGAGTTGATCGAGCCCCTCGGCTGCACTGTCCACGACGGCGCGAATATTGGGTCGGTCATCGAAGTCGCGTGTCGAATCCCGCAAAGAATTGGCGAAGTTTGCGACGGATTGGGCGATATCGTCTTTTCGATCCTCCGCATAGCCTGCCGCCTGCTCTCGCGCGGCGTAAAGGAAATCGCGGCCGCGGGAAACGGCCTCGTCCGCCAGCTCGCTCACATCCTCTTTCAACTCGCCCCATTCAGCGGGATCGCCCATGTCGGTCTCCATGCCCTTGTCCTCCATGTCCTTGTCGCTCCGCTGTCCGGCGCCCATCGTTCACCTCTTCATGATTGGCGAGGAAGTAACCGCTTGAGACACAGCGGGTTCCCGGCCTTCTTCAATACTGCCAAGATAGCGTTTAAAATCACTGCGCGAAGCCTCATTCGTGCAACGTTCGCGCCATCGTGGCGTTCTCAAGCGGATGGGCGGATGATTTGATGAGCGATGTCGCTTCCGGAGCGCTGGACCGCACCGAAGACGGACGTGGACGATCGGCCCGGACCCCGGGCAAGATTCCCCTTCTCGGGTGGCGGGACATTGGCCATCGGGTGATCCGCAAGGTTCTCGCCGACCGCGTCGGGACTGTTGCGGGAGGAACGACCTTCTTTCTGATTCTCGCTCTCTTCCCGGCCCTCGCCGCGCTCGTCTCCCTTTACGGTCTCGTCGCGGATCCGGTCAGCATCGCCGACCGCCTTGCCGATTTGAAGGGCTACGTTCCGGCGGATTTGCTCGATCTCATTGCCGGTGAACTGACGCGGCTCCTCGAGAAACACACCGCTACCCTCAGCTTCGGCTTCATCAGTGGGCTTGTGGTCGCCTTATGGAGCGCCAGCAGCGGCATGCGCGCGATGTTCGACGCCTTGAACGTGGCCTATGAGGAGGAAGAAAAGCGAAGCTTTTCCCGGCGGGTCCTCATCTCGTTGATCTTTACTGGGGGCGCGATCGTTTTCTTCGTCATCCTGATCAACCTGATGGTCGGCGTGCCCATCGCGGTCAATGTCCTGGACCTCGGACCGATCGGCGAGATCCTGCTCGCCGTCCTCCCGACGGTTCTGATGTTCGCATTCACCATTTTTGCCCTGGCCATCCTGTATCGCTTCGGACCCAGCCGGCGAGACGCCAAATGGCGCTGGGTCACCCCAGGAGCACTTTTTGCCGCGAGCGTGTGGTTGATCGGCTCCGTGACGTTCTCCTGGTATCTGGCGAACTGGAGCAATTATTCGGCGACGTATGGTTCACTCGGCACGGTTATCGGCGTCATGATGTGGATGTATCTGTCCTTGTGGGTCGTTCTTGTGGGGGCCGAGCTGAATGCGCAGATGGAGCATCAGACGACACAAGACAGCACAATCGGGGCGGACAAACCGCTCGGCGACAGAGGCGCCACGATGGCCGACACGATTGGCGAATCCCACGCCGAATAGGCGCGAACCGCCTATCGTGCGGTACCGTCAGGTCGGCCTGTCGCGGCGTGCTTCGGGTTGACCGGCGCTCGCCATCCATTCCACCAGGTCGGTGACCTTCCTACGGGCCTCCTCGTCTTTCAGCTTGAGAAATCCGCGAACCAGACGGTCGCTGTCAGGAAGCGACTGAAATTCCTGGATCATGTTGCGGGCGGCACCATTCGACGGAAGGTCGGGCAACCCCTCGAAGAAATACTCCACGCTGACGCCCAGGATAGTGGCGATGCTCAGGAGACGCCCGGCACCGATCCGGTTGGTCCCTTTCTCGTATTTCTGAACCTGCTGGAAGGTCAGCCCGAGTGCGTCAGCGAGCTTCTCCTGACTAATTCCAGCAGCGTTTCGCCTCAGCCGGACCCTCACCCCGATGTGCTTGTCGATCGAGCTCGGCGCTTTTTTCTCCACAGACGGTCACTCCACCCTTTTTTGGATCCTGTATCAGCAAACGCCGGCCATAACTAGACGTTGCATTATCACATTATGCCATTAATAATTGCATTACTCATTCGGGGATGCTCTGTGGCGAGCCGCACGTTCGACCATGCAAACGAGGCCTTTACCTTCATCGAGGGCCTTGATGTGCTGTCTGGACCCGAGGAGATCGTAGACGCATTGGGGCGCACGCTTTCCCTGTTCGGCTTCGAGAATTTCATCGTCACGGGGCTTCCACGACCACGGGAAAAGTTCGAGCAGGTCGTACTCCTGAAAGCCTGGCCGGCTGAGTGGTTCCAGATCTACAGCTCTGAGGATTACGTAAGGGACGATCCGATCATCCGCCTGTGCCGTAACACCGTTCATCCCTTCGAATGGTCAGAAGCGCCTTTCGATCGCAAGAAGGAGAGACGGGCGGCCGAGGTCATGGACCGTGCGATCGACTTTCGCATGCAGAAGGGATTCTGCCTGCCGGTCCACGGGATCAACGGCTACGAGGCCTGCCTGTCCATGAGCGGGATCGATCTCGACCTGTCGTCCCGCACAAAGCCAGCCATTCATCTCATGGCCATGTATGCATTTGAGCGAGCCCGGCAGATCCTACGCCCTCAATCTTTCGAGCGCATGGCGGATTTATTGACCGACAGGGAGAAGGAGACTCTCGTCTGGGCTGCAGCCGGCAAGTCCGCCGCCCTGACCGGCGAGATCCTCGGCATCACGGAGCGCACCGTAACGGCCCACATCGTGAGCGCGTGCGACAAGCTCGGTGCCGCAAACAAGACGCAGGCCGTCGCCCGCGCCCTGCAGAACAGGCTGATCGGGCTTTAACGGTAGCCGTGGAGCGAAGTAAGGCACCTGTAATTTCCTACAATACCGCGACCCGGATCGTCAGACGAAACTACCCCCACCAAACAACAGGGGGTTCCCATGACAGCCATCCACGTGGTGACGAGCGGAAATCGAAATCGGTATGAGAACCATATCCGAGAGTTTCATCGGCTCCGTCATCAGGTCTTCGTCGAGGAATGCGGATGGGAGGGGATCAGGCGCGCTGATGGCCTCGATATCGATTCCTACGACAATGCGAATGCCGTCTATCTGCTCGCCGTGGACGGCGAGCGCCTCGTGGGTGGTCAGCGGCTCTACCCGACCATTCTTCCGCACATGATCAGCGAAGTGTTCCCGCATTTGGCAACACGTGGAATTCCGCGTGCTCCGTACATTTGGGAATGGACCCGCTATTTCGTCGTAAAGGAACGGCGTATCGGCCGAACGGATTGCCGTCTCCTCGCGGCGCTGCAGGAGTTCTGCCTCGACGAAGGCATTAGCGAAGTCACTGCCGTCGTCGAAATGTGGTGGTTGCCGCGCTGGCAACAGGTCGGCTTCAAGGTGCGCCCACTTGGCTTACCTGTCGTTGTCGAAGGACAGGCTTGCATCGCGGCCTCGATCGCTGTCTCCGAGACCAGTCTCGCCCGCGTGAAACGATTGGCAGGCTTCAACGGGCCATCCTTGATCCGTCACAATCTCAGCAACCCCGTCACCGATCAGGTGCCCTATGCAGCAGCCTAGCAAACTCCCACCAGGCGAGAGATCTCTACGAGAAGATCTGGTCGACGCATTGGCAGAAACAGTCGTCGATGTGGTTGCGCGGCTGCAACCGGTGACGCGGCTACGCCTTCTCGCTTTCATGCACCTGTTCGAAAACCCTGAGACGATCAGAGCCGTCCTCGACATCGAAGCGACGGGTGCGGTGCGCCTCACTCTGGCGCAAAGATCGGACGGTGAAAGACGTCATTGACCGATTGCGAGGTCAGCGCCGGGTAAACCGGTACGGCAAGACGTAGTTCAGCGCTGCGCCCGGCGGGGGCACCGGAAGAGGGCTTGCGCGTTGAAAAATGGCAATTGCTTCCTGGTCGAGGCTCGGTTCCCCGGAACTCGTTGCAACCTTGGTCGAAAGAACCTGTCCATCGGGCGCCAACCTCACGCTGACGACGACTGTTCCGGGAGACGCTCCGGGCGGAAACCGTGCGAACCGATTGAGATGGCTACCGAGAAGTCCGCGCCATGATGCGATTGCTTCCGGAGACGCGACTGTCGTCCCCGGAGCGACCGATGCGGAACGGGTCGAGGGGGCGGGTGCAGGCGACGGCGGCGGCGCCGACGTGGCAGGCGCCGAGCGCTTCGAAACCGCCTTTGGCTTTTTTGTTTCGACTTTTTTCGGCGGAGGTTCGTCCTGCTTCTTCTCTTCCTGCTTCACTTCCGGCTGGACGGGAAGAACCACCGGGCTCGGAAGATCTGGCAG
>NZ_JBFUKD010000164.1:0-6610 GCF_056401005.1 Microvirga sp. P4_G7
TTCGCTACGCCATTCCGGGGTTGGGCAATACGTGGCAGCTGGTCCTTAAGGAATCCGCTTTGATCTCCGTCACCGGCCTCGTGGAATTGCTGCGTCAATCCCATATCGCGGCGGGCTCGACCCGTCGCCCCTTCGACTTCTACGTTACGGCGGCGATCCTGTATCTGTTCATCACCTGGGTCTCGACGGCGTTGTTCCAGCGCGCGGAAAACTATTCCATGCGTGGCATCCGGAGGGCTTCCTGATGGATCTGGAGTTTTTGAAGGAGACTTTCTTCGCCCTGATCAGCGGCATTCCGCTGACTCTCAATCTGGCGTTCACTGCAGTTGCCCTCGGCGCGGTATTGGCTCTTGTCCTGGCGCTGATGCGCATGTCCGGCGTCTGGGTGTTGGACGTTGTCGCGAAGGCATATGTCTTCGTGTTTCGCGGCTCGCCGCTGCTCGTTCAGATCTTTCTGATCTATTACGGACTGGGGCAATTCCGTCCGACATTGCAGGAATGGGGTCTGTGGACGTTCTTCCGCGAGCCCTATTGGTGCGCCATTCTCGCACTGACGCTGAACACCGCTGCGTATGCGAGCGAGATTTTCCGTGGGGGCCTTCAGGCGGTTCCGGCCCAACAGGTCGAAGCAGCCCGCGCCTGCGGCATGTCGGGCTTTCTGCTCTTCCGCCGCATCACCTTTCCGATCGCCTTGCGGCAAGCTCTTCCCGCCTACGGCAGCGAGCTCATCCTCATGGTGAAAGCCACGTCGCTCGCCTCGATCATCACCATGATGGAAGTCACGGGCATCGCCTACAAGCTGATCTCGCAGACCTTCCGAGCGGTCGAGATCTTTATCGTCGCCGGTGCGATCTATCTCGTGCTGAACTTCGTCATCACCCGCCTCGTCATGGCGCTGGAATGGTGGCTCTCACCTCATCTTCGCCGCCCGCCCGTGCCCAAGGCGAGCCTGGAGGCCGCGCATGTCTAACGCAAGCCCACTCCCCATCTCCGCGAAAGCGTCCGCCGTTTCCGTCAACCGACTGCACAAGAGCTTCGGACCGCTCGAAGTACTCAAGGGCGTTTCGCTCGAAGCGCACGACGGCGATGTGATCTCGATTCTGGGAGCCTCGGGCTCCGGCAAGTCGACGATGCTTCGCTGCATCAACATGTTGGAGGTTCCCGATTCGGGCGACATCCGCATCGGTGGCGAGCTGATCGGCATCCGCAAGGGTCGACGCGGGATGGAGCCTACGGATCGCGCCCAGGTCGACCGCATCCGCTCGCGCGTCGCCATGGTTTTCCAAAGCTTCAATCTCTGGTCCCACATGACGATTCTCGAGAACGTCATGGAGGCACCGATTCACGTCCAGAAGCGCCCGAAGGCCGAATGCGCTGCCGAAGCGGAGGCGCTTCTCGAAAAGGTCGGTATTGCCGACAAGCGAAACAGCTATCCGTCGCATTTGTCGGGCGGACAACAGCAGCGCGCGGCAATCGCCCGTGCACTCGCCATGCGACCGCAAGTCATGCTGTTCGACGAACCGACGTCTGCTCTCGATCCCGAACTCGTGGGTGAAGTACTTCGCGTCATGCGATCGCTTGCCGAAGAAGGGCGTACGATGCTCGTCGTCACGCACGAAATGGGCTTCGCGCGCGACGTGTCGAACCGTGTCGTGTTTCTGCACAAGGGTGTCGTCGAAGAAGAAGGCGCTCCGCACGACGTCTTCTCGAACCCGAAATCCGAACGCTTCAAGCAGTTCATATCGAGCCATCGATAAACGTACGGCGTAAGCGCCAGACGCCCGTCCGGCAGTTAGCGCTCGCTGACCCGGACGGCGTGTCCATCGATCGTCGGCGGCGTGCGTTTCTTTCGCGGTGTGGCGAGATCCGGCGTCTTGAGGCCCAGGTGATTGTTCACAATGCGCAGGTTGCGCCGGTTCGCCCTGAAGAACAGATCGAACACGTCACCGGCCACGGGAATTGCGCCGATCGCGGTATCGATGGCCACGTTCCCGATCATCCGCGCGATCTTCCAGCGAGGAAGACCCAGCCGGCGAGCCTCCCAGATGATGTAGCTCGACAAGGCGGCGGAAAAGGCGTCGCCGACCACGGGCACGACACCGATGAGGGCATCGAATCCCACGCGCCGGTTGATCACTGGCACCAAGATCGCGTTGTCGAGAAATCGCGACAAAAGCGTGATGCGCGCAAGTGAATCAGCCTGCGTGGTTCCAGCCGCTTCGATCGTCTCGAAAAAGGCGGCGCGTGACGCGTTCATTCCATCTCCTCTCGCTGCCCCGGTTGGGGACAACGCTGGAAGATGTGGTCAACGCGATGCTTCTTCGCAAGGTTAGGAAGGAAGTCAGCACCTAAACAAGAACCGGATGCGCCTCTTGCGCTCCGACATGGAACACCCGTTTGTAGCGCTCCACCTCTTCCTTCGGTCCCATTGCCTTCGTCGGATTGTCGGAGAGCTTCACAGTCGGCCGACCGTTGGCGGAAATGACCTTGCAGACGATCGAGATCGGATCGAGCGCACCGTCGGGAGCGAGGCCGCGGAAATCGTTCGTCAGCAGGGTTCCCCAGCCATAGCCGATCCGCATGCGCCCATGGAAATGGCGGTGAATGCGTTGCATGACGTCCACGTCGAGCCCGTCGGAAAAGATGGCGAGCTTCTCTTCGGGATTGTGGCCCCGCGAACGCCACCACGCGATCGCCTCTTCTCCACCCTCGATCGGGTCTTTGGAGTCGATACGAATGCCGGTCCAGTTCTGAATCCAGGACGGCGCCGACCGGAGGAAGTTCGTGGTGCCATAGGTGTCGGGCAGGATGACGAGAAGATTGCCTTCGTAATCCTGCTGCCAATCGGCGAGGACCCGATAGGGCGCTTCGAGCATCTCGGTTTCGGTATCGGCGAGAGCCGTGTAGACCATGGGAAGTTCGTGAGCGTTCGTACCCACTGCTTCAACTTCCCGGCGCATCGCGATGAGGCAGTTGGACGTGCCGAGGAACGATGGTCCCATTCCCTCGATCATCGCCTGCACGCACCAATCCTGCCACAGGAAGCCGTGTCGGCGGCGCGTACCGAAATCCGTGACCGACAGATCGGGCATCGTCTTCAACCTGTCGATCTTCTCCCAGACGCGCGTCATGGCGCGGGCGTAGAGGATCTGCAGCTCGAACTTGCCCATGCTCTTCAACACACCGCGCGAGCGCAGCTCGTTGAGGATGGCGAGCGCCGGGATCTCCCACATGGTGGTTTCGATCCAGGGGCCATGAAAGGTCAGCACGTATTGACCGTCCTGCTTCTCCAGCAGGTATTCCGGGAACCGGAACGTCTCGAGCCAATCCATGAATTCCGGCGAGAACATCTGCCGTTTGCCGTAGAAAGTATTGCCTCGCAGCCAAGTCGACTCGCCGCGCGTCAGCGATAATGACCGGACATGGTCGAGCTGCTCGCGCAATTCCCCCGGATCGATGATGTCGGCCAGAGGCACACGGGTGGTGCGATTATGGATCCCGAACGTCACTTGCACGTCCCGATGCCGACGAAAGATCGTCTGCGCCATCAGGAGCTTGTAGAAATCCGTATCCAGGACGGATCTCACGATCGGGTCGATCTTCCAGGTATGGTTGTATACCCGGGTCGCGATGTCGGCCATCGCCTACTCCTCACCATTCGGGCGGGACAATAGCGAAGGTCTCTCGCGGCGTGAAGGCACCGAGCCCGCATGGAAGACCCGCTCTTGGCGGGAGGTTCCCGTTTCGCCAGGTTTTGCACCGGCGGGCTGAATGCCATGCCTTAACGAATGGCCTTCGGGCCTATACATGACATTGTCGGCAAGGTTCGAAGGAGGTCTAAACGTGGCGATTACTCGGGAAGACGTGCTGAAGGCCCTCTCGACGGTGCCTCTGGATGCCGGCGGAACCCCGCTTTCAGTGTCGGGGCGTTTGACGGACATATTGCTGGAAGACAACGGTCGCGTCGTTTTCTCCATCGTCATCGACCCCTCGGAGGCCACTCGTATGGAGCCGGTCCGGCAAGCGGCCGTCGCGGCGGTGCAGCGCCTGCCAGGCGTCGGCAGCGTTTTGGCGAGCCTCACGGCGGAGCGACCTTCTTCCGCTGGCAGCGCCGCCACGCCGCCGCCGCCGCCCCCATCGCGCGCCCAGGGTACCGCCCCGCCCAAGACGCAGCGTATCCCGGGCGTCGATCACATCATCGCCGTTGCGTCCGGAAAGGGCGGCGTCGGCAAATCGACCACCGCCGTCAACCTGGCTCTCGCCCTGAAGGCGGCCGGGCAGCGCGTCGGCTTGCTCGATGCCGATATCTACGGACCGTCCATTCCCAAGCTCCTCGGCATCCACGGCAAGCCACGCTTGCTCGAAGGTCGGATTTTGGAACCGATGGAGGCCTATGGCCTGAAGGTCATGTCCATCGGCTTCCTGGTCGAAGAAGAAACACCCATGATCTGGCGGGGGCCGATGGTGATGTCAGCCATCACGCAGATGCTGCGAGAAGTCGCCTGGGGTGAGCTCGACATTCTCGTGGTCGATATGCCGCCCGGCACAGGCGACGCTCAATTGACGATCGCGCAGGCGACGCCACTGGCCGGCGCCGTCATCGTCTCGACGCCGCAAGATCTCGCGTTGATCGACGCGCGGCGCGGCGTCGCCATGTTCAAACGGGTGGAAATCCCGATCCTTGGCATCGTGGAGAACATGGCGACGTTCGTCTGTCCCCATTGCGGAGAGACCTCCCATATTTTCGGCCATGGCGGCGCGCGCAACGAGGCCCTACGTCTCGACGTGCCGTTCCTCGGCGAGGTTCCGCTCAACATGACGATTCGCGAACTATCGGACGCCGGCCGCCCTGTCGTCGCCACGGAGCCCGACGGTCCGCATGCTGCGATCTACAAGGCAATGGCGCAGCAGGTCTGGGCGACGTTGTCCGGCGTAGCGCCCCGCGCAGCGCCACGTATCGTCATCGAATGAACGCGGACGCGGCGACGGTGCGCGATTTGACGCTCGGCGTCATCCTCGCCGGCGGCCGCGCAGCGCGCATGGGCGGACAAGACAAGACATTGGTGAGGCTTGGCGAACATCGCGTCCTCGACCATCTTCTGCATCGTCTCGCACCGCAATGCGCGCAAGTGGTGCTCAACGCCAACGGCGACCCATCACGGTTCGGAGAACGCGATCCGATCGTCGTGCCCGATTCGTTGCCTGATCAGTTGGGACCACTCGCCGGTATTCTCGCCGCGATGGAATGGACGGCGCTGCATCGTCCAGGCATCGCATGGATCGTCAGCGTTCCCGGCGATACGCCCTTCATCCCGAACGACTTGATCGCGCGGCTGCACCTGGCGCGTCACGACAGCAACGCCGCTGGGGCCTATGCGGCGTCCGACGGAAGGCCGCATTGGAGCGTTGGCTTATGGCCGGTCGGAGAGGCAACCGATTTGCGAACAGCGATCACGAAGGACCATATCAGACAGGTGGGTGCGTGGGTGCGCGGTCAGGGCTTCGCACGCGCGGACTGGCCCGTCGTCGGGATCGATCCCTTCTTCAACATCAATACGCCTGATGACCTCGCCATCGCAGAGACCTCGGTTGTCGAGAGGCCGGAGCGGGCAAAAGGGCGAACATGATCGAACTGAACTTGTCCGGCCTGAAATGTCCGCTGCCGGCGATGAAGACGCGAAAGGCGTTGAGCCGTTTGAAGCATGGCGACCGGATCAGAGTCACCTGCACCGATCCTCTCGCGGCCATCGACATCCCTAATCTCGTTCGTGAAACTGGTGACCGCCTCGACGAGCAGGCTGTTGCCGGCTCCGCGCTCACGTTTGTAATCACAAAAAGCGGCGGGCCGGCTTAGATCGTTACGCACTCGCCGATTGCTGTTGCAGACGGCGCGACGCATTGTTTTCGAGCCGCCGGAACGCGTCATGAATGAAGAATGCGAGGAGGGCGACAACAAGTCCGCCCTGGACGACGAAGGCCGTGTTGTTCGATTGAAGCCCGGCGATGATGACCTCGCCTAGACCCTTGGCAGCGACAGTCGAACCTATCGTTGCCGTCGAGAGATTGATCACGAGGGACAGGCGAATGCCGGCGAGAATAACCGGCAAGGCGAGCGGCAACTCGATTTCGAACAATCGCCGCCGCGGTCCCATCCCCATTCCCTTCGCCGCATCGAGCGTGAGAAGCGGAACTTGGGTCAAACCGCTCAACGTATTCTCGAAGATCGGCAGTAAGCCATAGAGAAACAACGCGATGAAAGTCGGCGCTTCGCCGAAGCCCACGAGGGGCACGGCGATGGCAAGCACCGCGACCGGCGGAAACGTCTGGCCGATGTTCACGAGTGTTCGCGACAATGCCAGAAAATCGAGCCCGGACGGACGCGTCACAAATATCCCGAGCAGCACCGCGACGATCGTGCTCCCGAGAGTCGCGCCGAGAACCGTGCGCAGGTGCGACAACGTCAGATCGACGAGGCTTCCCTGATTGTAGATCGCAGGCGCGCCATTCACAGTGAGCGGTTCGAACAAGGGTGCGAAAAGCTGCGGTCGAACGATGAAGACCACGAGAAGAATGAAGGTTGCGAACTTCAGGACCGGTCCGAGTCTCATAT
>NZ_JBFUKD010000165.1:0-6596 GCF_056401005.1 Microvirga sp. P4_G7
TCGATCGACAAGCTCGACATCTCGGCCATCCAGAACCAGGATCTGTCCAAGCTCCGCGCCTACATCTCCGCAGTGGACAAGGCTCTCAGCGCCATGACCGACGCGGCGACCACGCTCGGCGCGAACAAGACGCAGATCACRTCGCAGACGACCTTCGTCGAATCGCTCATCAAGKCGAACGARCGCTCCATCGGCACGCTCGTCGACGCSGACATGGAAGAAGAATCGACCCGCCTCAAGGCGCTGCAGGTTCAGCAACAGCTCGGCGTTCAGKCGCTCAGCATCGCGAACGGCAACACCCAGAGCATYCTCTCGCTCTTCCAGGGCTAACACCCGGCATCGAAGCCCTGACATTCAGGGCTTTCAGCAAAAGCCACGCTCCACCCGAGCGTGGCTTTCTGCTTTGCAAGCTCCGGACAAGTTTGTCGCGCGAGAGATTGGTTCCCAAGAATCCGCCAGAAGTCCGAGTCGAAATCGATGCYAGGTCGCGAACATGCCGAGAAGCTTTGGAGCAACATTCTCGAACTCGGTGCGCGACGTCTGATCGCCCTCGGGCTGATCGGCCTCGTCGTATTCCTCGGGGTCGGCCTCGGCGCATACTATCTCAGTCGCCCGGCCCAGGAACCGCTTTATACGGGCCTTGAGCGGGAAGACGTGAGCCGGATCGGCGCAGCGCTCAAGGATGCCGGTATTCCCTTCGATGTCAGTTCCGATGGTACAGCGGTTCTCGTCAGCCACGCGAACACCGCCAATGCGCGAATGCTCCTCGCGGAAAAAGGGCTGCCGCAGAGCTCCAAGTCCGGCTACGAACTGTTCAACGATCTGGGTTCGCTCGGACTGACTTCGTTCATGCAGGAAGTCACGCGCGTCCGGGCGCTCGAGGGGGAGATTGCCCGGACGATTCAAACGATGAAGGGCGTCAAGGCGGCTCGCGTTCACATCGTCATGCCGGATCGGGGATCGTTCCGCCGCGAGCAACAGCCCGCATCGGCCTCGGTCGTCGTTCGCACGGAACCGGCAGACGACATGAGCTCGGCGCAGGCGATCCGCCATCTCGTGGCCGCCGCCATACCGGGCATGAAAGTCGATCGCGTCACGGTTCTCAATACTGACGGAACATTGCTGATGTCCGGTGACGACGGTACAAATGCCTCTACCGGCAAAATGGCTTCGCTCGAACGCACGGTTGGTCGCGAGATTCAAGACAACGTGCGGCGGACGCTGACACCCTATCTGGGGCTGGGGAACTTCGAAATCAGTGTCGCCGCGCGGCTGAACACGGACAAGACCAATGTCAGCCAGACGATATTCGATCCTGAATCGAAGGTCGAGCGATCGATCAGGACCGTAAAGGAAACGGAAGTCTCTCAGAACCGTGCCAATCAGAGGCCGACGACGGTGCAGCAAAACCTGCCCGAGGAGCGGGTGCGTTCCGAGGGCGGCGAGAACTCCAGTGAAGACAATCAGCGGCGTGAGGAGCTGACCAACTACGAGATCTCGTCGAAGACGATCCAGACGATCAGCGATGGATATTCGGTCAAGAACCTCTCCGTCGCCGTTCTCGTCAATCGCAGTCGGATCGCGGCGCTCGTCGGCAACGACGCACCGCAAAGCGCGATCGATGCACGCATCGCCGAGATCGAGCAACTCGTGTCATCTGCGGCCGGCTTCGACAAAGCCCGCGGCGATCAGATCAAGGTCGCCGCAGTCGGCTTCATCGATGATGGGCGTCTGATGGAGGCGGCCCCTGCGCTGGGCTTCGGCGAAGTCTTCATGCGTCAGTTCGGAAACATCATCAACGCCGCGACCATTCTCATCGTCGCGACTCTCCTGATCTGGTTCGGCTTGCGACCAGCCGTGACCGCTATCCTGGCGCGACCTGAAATCGAGCAGCAATACGACGCTGCCGCGGTGGCGGCGCTCGCTGCGCCCGAGGGCGCCGTCGAAGGAGCCGCTGATCCGCAGCTTGCGGCGGCCACCGTTCCGAATTTGATCGAGGATCTTACCGGCAAGATGAACCKCTCGCCGCAGAAGAAGCTCGAACAGATGGTCGAGTTCGATGAGAACCACGCTGCTGCGATCCTGAAGCAATGGCTGCATCAGGCGGAGGCGGCCTGATGTCCAACGGGATCGCGCGCTACTTGATCGACTTCGACCTTGAGAAAAAACGGGAGACGGGGCGTCCCGAGCAGGGCAAACCGAGTCAGGTTCCGCCTTCGCCGACCGACATCGCAGACCGTATTCGTAAGGCCGAAGCTGCGGCACGCGAAGAAGCACTGACCGAGGCCGCGCGGAAGCTGGAGCAGTCCCTCGCGATCGAACGTGCCGGCTTCACTGAACGCCTCGCCGTCGAGCGTACGAAATGGAATGACGAGGAAGCGCGCGCGCTGACCGCGCAGTTCGCCCTGGCTGTGCAGGTCATGGAACAGGGCCTCGCCGATTGCGTCGCCCGTATCCTCACCCCTTTCCTGGCGGACAGACTGCGGCAGACGATCGTGGAAGAGCTCCTGAAGACACTTGGTAAGCTCGCATCGGACAAGCAGAACGTCGCGTTCACGATTCGCGGACCGGACGACATGCTGTCGGCGATCGAATCGGCCCTCGGTCCTGACAACGGCAGATTCACCTATGTCGCCGACACGTCGGTCGATGTTCGGGTTTCCGTCAACGACACGGCGGTCGAAACGCAACTGGGCGCGTGGTCGGCCCGGCTCTCCGAGGCCATTCAACTGAGCTGATCATGTCAGAACCTGGGAAGCAAGAGATCATCATCGTTCGCCGGTACGAGGCGGAAGAAGAGCAGCACAAGGGCGGCGTATGGAAGATCGCGCACGCCGATTTCATGACGGCCATGATGGCCTTCTTTCTGGTGATGTGGTTGATCAACGCCGCCGACAAGGAAACGCGTTCGACGGTCGCCAACTACTTCAATCCCGTTCAGTTGGCGGAAAGCACGCCGGATCGCAAAGGTTTGAAGGAGCCGAAGAAAAACGCGCCAGAGAGCTCGGTCGATTCGGATCAAGATGCGAAGCCGTCCGAGGGTACCGGTGCAGAGATGGGTGGTAAGGCACCCCAGACCCAAAAATCGCGTTTCAAGGAAAGTGCGCTCTTCCAAGATCCCTATGCGATTCTGGCCAAGCTCGCGGCCGAGGCGGAGCATGATCGTCCGCAGGACACGCCCGGCGCGGACCTCACATTGGGTGACACGGGCGAACCGGGATTGAATGGTGGCGAAGCTTATCGCGATCCGTTCGATCCGCTCTATTGGCAGGTTGCCCCAGTCCCGATGCCGAAAACCGACAAGCCGGGCGCTCCCGGGACCGCGCCGCCGGTTCCGAAAAACGGCATGCTCGATGCCTTGGCGCCCTCCATGACGCCGCGTATGCCGGCAAGCGAAAAGTCCGGCGCGCCTCCCATCCCGCCACCGGCTCCAAAGCTCGCTCAAACGGACGCGAAACAAAGCAGCGAGGATGCAGAGCTGAAGGCCGAGATCGCCAAGGCTGTTCAACCTCAAAGCGCCGCCGCTGCCAGTCCCCATGTGGAAGTCAGCCGAACCGGCGACGGCGTTTTGATCAGCGTGACGGACGAGCTCAATTTCAGCATGTTCGCGGTCGGCTCGGCGGAACCACAGCCGCAGGTCGTCCGCGCGATGGAGAAGATCGCCAAGATTCTCAGCACGCGAAACGGAAAGGTCATTATCCGCGGTCACACGGACGGTCGGCCCTTCAAGTCCGATACCTACGACAACTGGCGCCTATCGACGGCGCGCGCTCACATGGCGGCTTATATGCTGGTGCGCGGCGGTATCGACGAGGCTCGGATCGAGCGCGTCGAGGGCCATGCGGACCGATCGCTGAAAACTCCGGGCGACGCGAAGGCGCCGGAAAACAGGCGCATTGAAATCCTGCTCCGGGATCGCCCGTGACAGTGTTATCGCCTCTGATCGCTCTGGCGGCAGCATTGCTGTTTGCGTCGCCGGCTTTCGCCGAGGTGGAAGCGCCTGCGACGGCAAAGGCACCTGGTCCTGTCGAAATGGTGCGAACGCTGCAGACGCTGCAGGACCAGATCGCGACCGGATCGACGGAGGCTCACATAGCCCAGCGCGCACTTCTCGGCCACATCGACAATCGACTCAACCCACTCGACGGACAGACTTGGGCGGAACCGAAGAACGTGCGCGCCGCCGTCATTTTCGTTCTCAGTGGCGGAAAGCCGGCAATACTCAAGCGCATTGCCGCGACGGGCGGATTGGCGAAAACCGACGAGCTCCTGGTCAAGGGCGCRCTCGCCTATGTGGAAGGGCGCGAAGAGGAGGCGGGCARACTACTGGGCGAGGTCGACGTACACACCTTGCCCGCGAGTCTCGCCGGCCAGGTGGCGCTCGTCCAGTCGGCATTGATCGTGCGCAACGATCCGGCAAAATCCGTCGAGCTGCTCGATTTCGTCCGCCTTCAGTTGCCGGGCACTCTCGTCGAGGAGGCCGCTCTGCGCCGGGAGATCTTCGTCGTCAGCCAGATGGGTGACCTGAAGAAGTTCGATCTGTTGTCGCGTCAGTATCTGCGGCGCTTCCGCCATTCGGTCTATTCCGGCAATTTTCGGCAGCGGTTTGCTGCCGCACTCACGCGTCTCGAATTTGCCAAGGACGAGGTTCAATTCGCTCGCCTCGTTTCGATGCTCGACGAACTCGAATCGGAGGTGAGCCGCGATCTTTATCTGATGGTGGCTCGCGCTGCGATCGATCAGGGGCAAACGAAAGCGGCCATTCTCGCGGCTGACAAGGCGCGTGGATTGTCTGCGAGCGACAAGGTCGCCGCTGCGCGGGCATCGCTCTATCGTGCCGCCTCGGTCATCGTTTCGCCAGCTGGATTTGAGGTTGGGCTCGAAGAGTTGAAGAAAATTGACAAGGCGGATCTGCCGGAGAGAGATGTCGCCCTTTTGGAATCGGCATTGTCGATGGCCGGCTATATTCGCAGCGCACCGGTGACGGCGACAGCGCCGCCCGCGCCGAAGGTTCCGGCCCAGCAAGCCGTAACACCCGCACCAGCCGCAGCAATGAGCCCTTCATCCGTCATTCCACTTGGTACGCCGCCTGCTTTGCCAGCTGCTTCATTGCCCGCACCAGGCGCTCAGGACAACATGAGTTCGCCTGCAATAGCCCGCGCACAAGATGCGCTCGGACGTGTCGATCAACTTTTCAAAAGAGGCGTTCCGTGAGCAAATTCGACTTCGCAATTCCGCCTCAACCCCGACGAGCCGACGCCGGCGCCACAAAGAGCGCCACGCAACTCCCCGATGGCAGCGATGGCTCAGGCGAAATCAAGGATACGTTGAACTTCGATACGGTTCTGCGCGAAGCGGCGACCGCGAACGGTGCGGAGGCTCCGTCTCGAGAGCTAAATCGGTGGCCGCGCGTAACCTCCGTCTTCCCCACCGAAGGCGAAGTGATCGACGGGTCGCCGAAGAACGACGTCGACAAAGTCGATTTGAATGCAGTGGGTGGAAATGCGCCGTTGCCGATGGAGGGCGCTCAGGCCGACCGCACACCGTTGATCCCGCTCATCGCGACTGCGCTGCCTCAAGCGCCGGACATGAAATTGCCGGTGATTGGCTCGACCCATAAACCCCGACCTGCGCTGTCCCAGGACACCGCGCCCCTCTTCGGCGCCGCGTCCGATACGGACGTGCTGCAGGCGCCAACTGCGGCAGTTGCAAGAGTCGCAGTTCTGCATCGAGAAACGCACTTCAAGCCGACCGCGTCCGGGCCGACCTTCGCCGTGGCGACATCTGCGCAGAATCCGGATGCGGCCTCGGATCAAACGGATGGACTCGACGCCACGAAGCCGTCGCAGAGTGCTCAGTCGTTCGAGACCGTATTGGCGGCGCGAGTCGGTGCCGAGCGCGCGCGGGGGACCGACGCGTCCGCGCCGACCTCTGCGGGTTCGGAACGAACCGGCACGGACGCTTCGCTGCCACCTGCGATGTTACAGCGCATTGCCAGCGCAATCGCCAGCGAGGGGGAGACGATATCCGGGCTGCCCGAGGCGCCGCTTCGCAAAGTCGATGGAACTCACGGGTCCCTCGTCATCAAGTCTTCGGATAGGGCGGTTCGGGTTTTGAATCTCCAACTGCATCCCGCCGAACTAGGCGTCGTGACGGTCAAGATGCGTCTTGCGGGCGACAAACTCGAAATGGAACTTCATGCGCAATCCGAGGATACGGCGCAGTTGTTGCGCAAGGATTCGGAAAAACTGTCCGCGCTGCTTAGGGGATCGGGTTATCGCCCGGATGTGCTCGCGATTCACGCTCCCGGCGATTCGGCACCATCGGACGGATCGCAACAGCGTCAGCAGGGGCAGTCCTCGCAATCACTATTCTCCGGGTCCCATCAGGGAATGGCGGGATCGGACAGTGGATCGCGCGGTCGTTCTGGGCAGCGCGGGGTATTTCAAGATGCAGGGCGGCAGAACGCTGATGACGAAAAAGGTTCTTTGGTCGATCGGAATGGTGGCGGCCTCTATCTGTAGCTTTGCCAACGACGCCTCGGCCAGCGCCAATAGCTGCGAACGAGAGATGGTGCAGGCCGCCTCGAAATATGG
>NZ_JBFUKD010000166.1:0-6580 GCF_056401005.1 Microvirga sp. P4_G7
GTCGAATCCTGGTGCCCGACGATTGGGCGCCTCAGGCACGGCGGCTCATTACCGAGGCAGGGCTCGAAGCCGAGTTGCGTCATGAGTGACATCACGGACGATTCGCTCCTGGGTGGGCGCGTCGGTCTCTGGCAGCCGGCAAARGGCCACCGCGCCGGGACGGACGCCGTCGTTCTGGCCGCAGCCGCGCCCGTCCGCGCCGGCGACGTGGTCATGGACGTCGGAGCGTCGACCGGGGCGGTCGGCCTCATGGTGGCGGCCCGGGAGCCAGGCGCTCATCTGACCTTCATCGAGCGCGACCCTGCGCTGGCGGAACTCTGCCGGCGCAATTGCGATCGCAACCACGTGCAGGGGCGCGTCGCCGTGCTCGATCTTCTTCATCGGTCCGCATGGCCCGACGCCGGGCTCGAACGCGAAGGGGCGGATCTCGTCCTGAGCAACCCACCCTTTCTTGAGGAAGGATCGGCGCGGATCTCGCCCGACAGTGCCAGAGCCGCGGCGCATGCGCTGCCCGAAGGCGGTCTCGACGCCTGGATGAAAGCATGCGTCGCCTTGCTCAAACCGAAAGGGCGCTTGGTGATTATCCATCGCGCCGACCGGATTGCCGATTGCCTGGCGGCTCTGGGGAGAGGTGTTGGGGCCGTCACCTTGCGCTTCGTCCATCCGAGCGCGAGCCAGCCGGCCATCCGCGTGCTGCTCGCCGCGACGAAAGGAAGTCGCTCGCCTCTTTCCGTGGCGCCGCCGCTGATTTTGAACGGTCCGGACGGCCACTTTACGCTCGAGACCGAAGCCATCCATCGGGGCGATGCGGTGTTGACATAGAAACGGGCGCCCCGAGGGCGCCCGTTTCCRAGAGACGGTTGGCACGTATCAGCGACAGACCCGAATCGGCCGCTGCACCCACACGAAACCGTTCCAGTAGCGATCCATCCGGGTCCAGCAACGCGGACCGGGGCGGTAATAGCCATAGCCGCGGCGTGGATAATAGCCGGGGCCCATTGCCGGACGATACCGCGGCGGGCCGTAGTACGGGCGGTGGTAGGGCCGATAATAGCCGGGATAATACGGTTGAGCCTCCACCGGCTGCGCGGCGGCGAGGGCGCCGACGCCCAAAGTCGCCGCAGTGGCGAGACCGAGAAGAAACTTGCGCATCGTTCGATCCTTTCCGAAGGCTTCGCGCTTCATTTGTTGAGTTGTCGCAGCCAGGCGATCACCAGCGGCGGCGGCAAACTTGCACGGGTTTGCGAATGAACGTTCCACGATGAGTGCGGACCGTGCGCCATTGGGTCCGGCAAACGGTGCGTGGCGGACGGTGACGATAGCGCGGTCGAACGTGGTGGGGTCGACCGGTGTGCCAGGCTTTCTGGACGGTATCGGGGCCGTGCTGGAGATGCGGCATCGCTGCCGAAGGCGACGGAGCGGCCGACGCGGCCGTGACTCCGAGAGCCCCGACGGCAAAGGCGCCCGCGATAAAAGCTACTTTCAGAAAACGCATGATCGATTTCCTCGTCAAAAAACCATGGGTCCCGCAACAGACCTCGTGAACCTGCCCTTGGGAAACAGCATAGGGGAGCTTAACTGAACGGATTCCGACTTGTTCCCTAACGATACGTTCATCTTGACGTTCATCTTGGGCTCGGCGGTTTTCCGCGCTACATCGTGAAACATGACCCAAACGTCCCTCATTCAATCGCTTCCTGTTTCCGTTCAACGATTTCTGCCGAGCCGGTTTCGATCGACCCACCCGATCGTCCCGGTCGTGCGGCTGTCGGGCGCGATCGGCGTGGCAATGCCGCTGAGAACCGGGCTTTCGATATCGAGCGTGGCTCCGTTGCTCGATCGTGCGTTCGCGGTGCCAGGTGCGAAAGCGGTCTCGCTGATCGTCAATTCGCCCGGCGGTTCGGCGGCCCAATCTCATCTCATCTTCAAGCGCATCCGGGCGCTGGCGGAAGAGAAGAAGCTCCCGGTCTTCGCTTTCGTCGAGGATGCGGCGGCGTCGGGAGGTTACATGATCGCGTGCGCGGCGGATGAGATCATCGCGGACCCGTCGTCGATCGTCGGATCCATCGGCGTCGTTGCGGCGAGTTTCGGTTTCGACAAGTTCATCGCCCGTTACGACATCGAGCGTCGCGTCCACACCGCCGGCGTCAACAAGGCGATGCTGGATCCTTTCCAACCCGAGGATCCGGAGGACGTGGCGCGATTGAAGGACCTGCAGAACCGCGTCCATGCGGTGTTCTCCGGCCTTGTCCGCGCCCGCCGGGGCGAGAAGCTGGCGCGGGAGCGGGAGGATCTCTTCTCCGGCGCCTTTTGGGTCGGGGACGAAGCCTTGAGTCTCGGTCTCATCGACGGGTTCGGAGATGTCCGGTCGTTCTTGCAGCAGCGTTTCGGCGACAAAGTCCAGATGAAACTGATCGAGCCGGCCCGCCAACCTCTTCTCGGGCGGGTGCTGGGCCGGGCGGTGCCCGGCAGCGGTGCAAGTCTCTTCGATCCGGCCGAGGCTCTCGGCGTCATCGAGGAGCGCGCGGCCTGGGCCCGGCTCGGCCTCTAAGGCATGACCTGCCGAAGTGAAACGGCTCCCTGAGCCGATCGCGCTGTCGGTGCCGGGTCCTTGACTTGAAGCGCCTGCCATCCCAAGGGTTCGGTTGAAATCTGCAATCATCGGACGCCACATGACGAGCGAAGCCGMGCACATGAATCCCGCGCGATCCTTTCAGGGACTGATTCTCACCCTCCAGCGCTATTGGGCCGAGCAGGGTTGCGTTATCMTGCAGCCCTACGACATGGAGATGGGCGCCGGCACGTTTCACCCGGCGACGACTCTGCGGGCCTTGGGGCCCAAGCCCTGGCGCGCCGCCTATGTCCAGCCGTCCCGGCGGCCCAAGGATGGGCGCTATGGGGAGAACCCCAACCGCCTGCAGCACTATTATCAGTTCCAGGTCATCCTGAAGCCGAACCCGCCCGACATCCAGCAGCTCTACGTCAAATCGCTGGAAGCCATCGGCATCGATACGGCGCTTCACGACATCCGTTTCGTCGAGGACGATTGGGAAAGCCCGACCCTCGGCGCCTGGGGCCTCGGCTGGGAATGCTGGTGCGACGGGATGGAAGTCTCCCAGTTCACCTACTTCCAACAGGTGGCGGGCTTCGAGTGCTCGCCCGTCGCGGGCGAACTGACCTACGGTCTCGAACGCCTTGCCATGTACTTGCAGGGCGTCGAGTCGATCTACGATCTGAATTTCAACGGCCTCGACGGAGATCGCAAGGTTACCTACGGCGACGTCTTTCTCCAGGCCGAGCAGGAATTCTCGCGGCACAATTTCGAATATGCCGATACGGAAATGCTGTTCCGTCACTTTCGCGACGCTGAAGCCGCCTGCCGGAAATATCTCGAAGACGGCGAGCCGGTTCCCGGCGCGAACGATCAGCGCCATCGCATGGCGCTTCCCGCCTACGACCAATGCATCAAGGCGAGCCACGTCTTCAATTTGCTCGATGCCCGCGGCGTCATCTCGGTGACCGAACGCCAGAGCTACATCCTGCGCGTTCGCGAACTGGCCAAGGCCTGCGGCGCCGCGTGGTTGAAGACCGAGGGGGGAGGCGTAGCCTCATGAACCGCAGCCTCGTTCCCTCCCCCTTGTGGGGAGGGTTAGGGTGGGGGTGCAGGCGCTGCGTAAATTCGAGTCGAAAGCCCATGCCCGGCACCAGGAAACCAGGAACCATCCGCGCCCGGGCATTGCGCCGGCGAATGACGGCGGCGGAAAAACGTCTCTGGTGGCATCTCGATAGAATTCCTGTCGAAGGAGCCCATTTTCGCAAGCAGGCCGCGATCGGTCCGTTTGTGGTCGATTTCGCTTGCCACAGTGCCAACTTGATCGTCGAGATTGCACGGGATCGACGTCGTCCTCGATACGATCTATTCGGCTCTTTACATCGCACCTTCGAACGGCGCCGGCGCCGACACCCCCACCCCCAACCCCTCCCCACAAGGGGGAGGGAGTGAGCGGCGAGTAACCATGCCCGACCTTCTTCTCGAACTCTTTTCTGAAGAAATCCCTGCCCGCATGCAACGCCGGGCGGCGGAGGATCTTCGCAAGCTTGTGACGGATGCTCTCGTCGAGCGCGGCTTTCTCTATGAGGGCGCGCAGGCCTTTGCGACGCCACGACGGCTCGCGCTCAACATCGTCGGACTGCCGGTCAAGGGTCAGGATGTGCGCGAGGAGCGCAAGGGGCCGCGAGTGGGCTCGCCGGAAGCTGCTTTGCAAGGCTTCCTGAAGAGCGCCGGGCTCGCGAGTATCGACGAAGCGAAGATCGAGAGCGATCCGAAGAAGGGCGAGTTCTACGTCGCGATCATCGAGCGTCCCGGGCGCGCGACGCAGGACGTTCTGGCGGAGATCTTGCCGCAGATCATCAAGACGTTTCCGTGGCCGAAATCGATGCGCTCAGGGGCCGCCTCGGCGGAAGCCGGAGCGCTCCGTTGGGTGCGACCGCTGCAATCCATCGTCTGCACGTTCGGTCCGGAGACCGAAGAGCCCGAGATCGTACCGTTCGCGGTCGACGGCTTGGTGGCGAGCGATGTGACATACGGCCATCGCTTCATGGCGCCGGGCGCCATTCGCGTGAAGCGCTTCGACGACTACGTCACTTCGTTGGAGCGCGCGAAAGTTGTGCTCGATGCAGATCGCCGTAAGGACATCATCCTGCACGATGCCAAGGATCTCGCGTTCGCGCAGGGATTGGACCTCGTCGAAGACGAAGGCCTGCTCGAAGAGGTGGCGGGTCTCGTGGAGTGGCCGGTCGTTCTGATGGGCGCTTTCGACAAGGCTTTTCTCGAAATTCCTCCCGAGGTCATCCGCACGACAATTCGCGCCAACCAGAAATGCTTCGTCTTGAACGATGCGCGAACCGGCAAGCTCGCCGACAAATTCATTCTGACGTCGAACCTCGTCGCCAAGGACGGCGGMAAGACGATCGTGGGGGGCAATGAGCGCGTCGTTCGCGCGCGCCTGTCCGACGCGAAGTTCTTCTGGGAGACCGATCAGAAGACGAAGCTGGAAGACCGGCTCGAGAAACTGAAGTCGATCGTGTTCCACGAAAAGCTCGGAACGCAATACGAGCGAGTCGAGCGCATCGTTGCGTTGGCGCGAGAGCTTGCGCCCATCGTCGGAGCCGATCCGCAACTGGCCGAGCGCGCAGCGCGTCTCGCGAAGGGCGATCTCGTGACCGAAATGGTCGGCGAATTTCCCGAGTTGCAGGGACTCATGGGCCGTTACTACGCGGCGATCCAGGGTGAACACCCTTCCGTCGCGGCCGCTCTCGAAGACCATTACAAACCGCTCGGCCCCTCCGACCGCGTTCCGACCGATCCCGTCTCTGTCGCAGTCGCACTCGCCGATAAGCTCGATACGCTCGTCGGATTTTGGGCCATCGACGAGAAGCCCACGGGCTCGAAGGATCCGTACGCATTGCGGCGTGCGGCGCTCGGGGTCATTCGGCTGGTGCTCGACAACAACCTGAAGCTCCCTTTGATCGCGCTTCTCGCGAAGCCGTTCGCGCGTGATGCGAAGGATGCGCTTTTCGAAGAGTTCCTCAAGGCGAAGAAACTCGTCGAAGCCATCGCCGACAGTGCTTTCGCGTCACTGGTCAAGCACGCGAGCGTATCCGAGCTCGAGACCATCTTCCGCGAGCGGCAGATGGCTGATGCGGAGAAGCTTGCGCGCGCCATGTATGTGCGCGCGCTCGACCTCCTGTCGTTCTTTGCGGATCGCCTCAAGGTTTATCTGCGCGATCAGGGAGCGCGGCACGATCTCATCGACGCCGTGTTCTCGCTGGAAGGTCAGGACGACCTTCTGATGGTCGTGCGGCGCGTCGAGGCCCTCGGGCGTTTTCTCGAAACGGAGGACGGCAAGAATCTTCTCGCTGGTTACCGGCGCGCAGCCAACATTCTGCGAATCGAGGAGAAGAAAGATGCTCGGTCGTATGATGGTGCACCTGATGCGGCCGTGATCGAGAGCCAAGGGGAGAATGAGGAGAAGATTCTCTTCACGGTCTTGCAGGGAGCGACCCAGAATGCTCGCGAACACGTGATGCGCGAGGATTTCGAGGGCGCCATGAAGGCTTTGGCGACGATTCGCCCGGCCGTCGACGCCTTTTTCGACAAAGTGACCGTCAATGTGGACAATGCGGCTGTCCGCGAGAACCGGTTGAAGCTTCTCAACGCCCTTCGCGCGGCGACACGTGCCGTAGCGGACTTCTCACGAATCGAAGCTTAGCGGCACATTCCCGCTTTCTGTTGCGCTGAGGTAACAGCCATCCCGCCTGCTTCGCGTTAGGCAGGCGGCAACTCCGTTACTTTCGGTCGAAAACAATGATCCGACGCCTTCTTCTGGCCGCCCTCCTGGGTGCGCCGCTCGCCGCCTGCCAATCCGTTCACAATCCGCCGCAGATGAATGTGGCGCAGGCTGACGATCCCTATGCTGGTTGGTATATCGGTTCGATTCCGGACAAGCCGCACGATGTGCCGTTGGTCGATCGCAACAAGATGGATGCGAAATTCGCGCGACAGGCTGTCGAATACAAG
>NZ_JBFUKD010000167.1:0-6559 GCF_056401005.1 Microvirga sp. P4_G7
GTTCCCTGCTCCGCCCGAAACGCGTTCGGCGCGCGACGGCAGCGATGGGGCCGACCCGATCAGGATCGTCAGCGTAGGCAGGGCCGTCGCCAAAAAAGGGTATCGCGATCTGATCCGTGCGATCGCCGCCTTGCCGCCCGATCTCCATTGGCGGTTCGTCCATGTGGGCGGCGGTGAACTATTGCCGGAGCTCAAGACCCTCGCACAAAAAACAGGCATCGCGGACAAGGTCGCTTTTCTAGGATCGAAAGCGCAGCCCGATGTCGTCGCTCTGCTGCGCGAGGCGGACCTTTTCGTTTTACCCTCGAAGAGTGCTTCGTCCGGCGACCAGGACGGATTGCCCAATGTTCTGATGGAGGCCGCCAGCCAACGACTCGCGATCGTCGCAACGGACTTCGCCGGCATTCCGGAATTCGTGCGAAACGGAAAGGAAGCGAGCCTCGTCATGCCGGGCGATTGGGAAGCACTCTCGAACGCCATCAACCTCATCAGCCGCGACCCGGCACAGCGCGAGGCATTCGGTGCAGCCGCATTCGAACGGTTGCGGCGAGATTTTTCGATGGAGGGTGGGATCGACGAATTGGAGCGGCGTTTCCGATCTCTCACCGAACCCGTGGCATCGACGGTCGCGGCGTGAACGCGCGTCCGATCGCCTTTTATGCTCCGTTGAAGGGTCCTCGACACCCCTCCCCGTCGGGCGATCGCACCATGGCTCGCCTTCTCATGAAAGCCCTGGAGGTTGGCGGCTTCTCGCCTCTTCTCGCGAGCGAATTGAGGACGCTCGCGAGAAGGGGCGACGCCGAGGAACAGCAGGAAATCAAGCGCGCTTCGGACGACGAAGCCGCGCGACTGATCGCGTCGTTTGGGGCCTTGCCGACGCCGGAGCGACCGCAACTCTGGTTTACGTATCACGTCTATTACAAGGCGCCGGATTGGATCGGTCCCGCGGTCGCCCGTTCGCTCGGTATTCCCTATGTCGTCGCCGAGGGATCACGCGCGGCCAAGCGGGCGGACGGACCCTGGTCGCTGGGCCATCGCGGAGCTGAGGAGGCGCTCGACTACGCCGACGTCCTCTTCGTCATGACCGACAAGGATCGCGAAGCATTGGCGGCCGCCAGGCGCGACGGGCAATCGCTCGTCTCGCTGCCTCCGTTTCTGGACGAAGCGGAATGGGCACCGCTCTCGCCTCCACCGGCGCGACGAAACGCGGTTCCGAAACTGCTGTGCGTAGCGATGATGCGAGACGGCGACAAACGCGAATCCTATCGTCTGCTCGCGGACGCGCTCACGTCCTTGCGCGATTTGCCCTGGAGCCTCGATATCGTCGGAGACGGCGAAGCGCGCGCATCAATCGAAGCGCTCTTCGCCCCCCTGGGCGAGCGGATCGTCTTTCATGGCGCTATCGAGGATCGGGCTGCGCTTCGCACAATGTACGAACAAGCCGACCTCTTCGTCTGGCCAGCTGTGAACGAAGCGTATGGAATGGTTTTTCTCGAAGCGCAGCTTCTCGGATGTCCGGTGGTGGCTGGCGCCTTCGGCGGCGTGGCGAGCGTCGTCGAGGACGGCCGCACGGGTCTACTCGTTCGGCCCTCCGATAGTGCGGCTTTCGCGGCCGCGGTGGGTGGCCTGCTGCACGGCGCCTCCCGCCGCGCGATGCTCGGCGAGAACGCCCATCGGTTCGTCGCTGGAGATCGCGGACTCGCCCGCGCCGCCGTGCGCCTTCGGGAGGGTCTCGAACCCGTCCTCGCCCGGAAGGATACGTCCCCATGCGCATCCTGATCGTCGTCACACATCTTTTGGGCGCGGGGCACTTAACGAGAGCCGCCGCTCTCGCACGCGCCTTCGCCGACAAGGGGCACCAGACCACTCTCGTCTCGGGGGGCATGCCGTCGGCGCTGATCGCGCTCGACGGCGTGACGCTGGTACAATTGCCGCCGGTGCGCACGAAGGGAACGGATTTCAAGACGCTGCTCGACGAGCGGGGCGAGCCTATCGCGGAGAGCCGTCTTGCCGAACGGAAAACACGCTTGTTCGAAACCTTTCATCGCGCGCGGCCCGACTGCGTCCTCACCGAATTGTTTCCCTTCGGCCGCCGCGTTCTTGCCGACGAGTTCACGGCGCTTCTCGAGGTCGCCGATGCAGCGCGGCCCCGCCCGCTCATCGCATGCTCGATCCGCGACATTCTCGCGACGCCGACGCGTGCCGATCGGATCGCCGAAACGCAYGCGCGCCTGGATCGCTTCTACGACACCGTGCTCGTGCACGGCGATCCGGACCTCGTCCCGCTCGACACCTCATGGCCGGTCGACGCGTCGGTTCAGAAGCTACTTCGCTATACCGGCTACGTGGACGACAACGTCGCCGCCCTTCCCTCATCGGCAGGACGTCGCGGGATCGTCGTATCGGGTGGATCGAGCGCGGCCAGTCTCCCGCTCTATCGCGCAGCCGTCGCCTCATCGAAAAGCGACGACACCCGTCCTTGGCGCATTCTCATGGGCCAGGGTCTCGACGACACGTATGTCGAGAGCATCCGTGCGCTTGCGCCTGAGCACACCCTCGTCGAGCGCGCGCGACCTGATTTTCGCAATCTGCTGTCAAGGGCCGAAGTGTCGGTCAGCCAGGCCGGCTACAACACGGTCGTCGATCTTTTGCGAAGCGGCCCTTTCCCGGTTCTGGTGCCTTTTGAGGGAGGGCACGAGACCGAACAGCGTATTCGTGCCGAACGCCTTGAGGGTCTCGGCCGCGCGCACGTCGTCTTGGAGGCGAATTTGGCCCCGCAGACGCTCGCCGACGCCGTCCGCCGGGCGTTGGAGCGACATGAGCCTCCCCTTTCGGTCGACCTCTCCGGCGCACAAGAGACCGTCGCGCTGATCGAACGGATGCGTTCGACAGGACCGGCGTTGCACGAGCAGCAGGATTGGTCACGCATCGGCGACGCCCTGAAGCGGGCTCGCGACAACGGCAAGCCCATTTCGGCCTGGTGGCGCGACGATGACGCCACGCAGCACACCCCGGCTCTCGATAGGCTTCTGGTCCTCGCCGAACGTTACAGCACCGGCATCGCCCTCGCCGTCGTTCCGCGGATTTTCGAGCGGTCTCTGGTCGATCGCGTTGCGGATGAGGCGGCCGCTCACGTGCTCGTCCACGGCTTCCAGCACCGCAACCATGCGCCGCAATCGGAGAAGAAGGCGGAGTTCGGAGCGCATCGTCCGCTCGCCGACATGATCCGGGACATCCGGGAGGCACGCGAACGGGTCCAAGCGGGATTCGGCGCGAGAATGCTACCGGTCTTCGTTCCGCCCTGGAACAGGATCGCGCCCAACCTTATCTCTGTATTGAGCGAAAGCGGCTATCGCGGAATCTCGACGTACAGAGATCGGGCGAGCGTCGAGGCTGCACCCGGCCTCTTGCAGGTCAACGCGCATCTCGACCCGATCGATTGGCGCGGCAACCGGAGTCTTCTGAACCCGGACGCACTGATTGCCGAACTGACTCATGCGATTGATCGCAGAACGGCAGGAATCGCGGATGCGGGAGAGCCGATCGGCCTTCTTACCCATCATCTCGTCCACGACGAGGCCGTCTGGAGCTTCTGCGAACGCCTCTTGGACTATCTGTCGCGAAACACTGTTAGGTTTGTGCTTGCGGGCACGGCATTTTCCGGTGAAAACGGATCACCATTGGGGAGTGGCACGTTATGATTGGTGAAAGCACCGGTCGGTCGGGGGATTTAATGGAGGCACCGCTTCTTTCAATTCGGCAGTTGAAGGTCGATTTTCACGTGGAATCGGGTGATTTCCGTGCTGTCGACGGCCTTTCGCTCGATATTCCGCGCGGTAAGACGGTCGCCCTCGTCGGCGAATCCGGCTCAGGCAAGTCCGTTACGGCCCAAGCGATCCTTCAAATTCTCCCGAAAGCGGCGAAGATCAGCGGCGGATCGATCGTGTTCGACGATCCGACCGACGACCAGCCTCCCCTCGACATCGTCGGCCTCGATGYGGAAGGCAACGCCATGCACGCGCTGCGCGGCGGCCGTATCGCGATGATCTTCCAGGAACCGATGACCTCCCTCTCGCCTCTGCACACCATCGGCGATCAGGTTACCGAGGCACTCATCGTCCATGCGAAGGTGTCTCAGGCGGAGGCGAACGAAAAGGCGATGGAGGTGTTCGCCCGTGTCGGCTTCCCCGACCCGCGCCGCGCATTGCGCACCTATCCGTTCGAACTCTCCGGCGGTCTGCGCCAGCGCGCCATGATCGCCATGGCGTTGATCACGAAGCCGGCGCTGTTGATCGCCGACGAGCCGACGACGGCGCTCGACGTCACCACCCAGGCCCAGATCCTCGACCTCATAAAAGAGCTGCAGGCCGAGACCGGCATGTCAGTCCTTCTGATCACCCACGATCTCGGCGTGGTCGCCAACGTCGCCGATGACGTTGTCGTGATGTATCGCGGCCGCGTCATGGAATCGGGATCGAAGGAAGACATCTTCCGTGATCCGCAGCATCCCTACCTTCAGGCGCTCATGCGCGCGGTGCCCCGCTTCGATATGAAGGAAGGCGAGCGCCTGACGCCGATCCGCGAGATCAAGTCGTCCGCTCTGATGCCGACGAACGGCCAAAAGCATGTCGCCCATGACCGCGCCATCCTGACGGCGGAAGGGCTCACGAAGACGTTCACGCTGCGCTCCGGGTGGTTTTCGGGACATACCCGCACAATCCATGCGGTCAACGGCGTCAACCTCGCGCTTCCGGCCGGAAAGACGCTCGGCCTCGTCGGCGAGTCCGGATGTGGAAAGACGACCGTCTCGAAGATCATCATGCGCGCGATGCATCCTGACGAGGGCCACGTGCTCTTCGACAACGGGCACGGTCCGCGCAATGTGCATGAGTTGGAAGGCGACGAGCTGACCGCGTATCGTCGTTCGGTTCAATTCGTCTTCCAGGATCCGTTCTCGTCGCTCAACCCGCGCATGACGGTCTATGAGATCCTGACCGAGCCGCTGCGCATCCACGATGTGGGCAGCCACGACGAGCAATATGCGCGGGCCAAGCAACTGCTCGAAATGGTCGGTCTCGATCAACGCTCGCTGCGGCGCTATCCGCATTCGTTTTCGGGCGGACAGAGGCAACGCCTCGGCATTGCGCGTGCTCTCGCGCTCGAGCCGCGCGTGCTCATCTGCGACGAGCCCGTATCCGCCCTCGACGTGTCGGTCCAGGCGCAGATCTTGAATCTTCTGAAGGACCTTCAAAGCGCACTCGGGCTTTCATATCTGTTCGTGTCCCACAACCTCGCGGTCGTCGATTACATCGCCGACACCATCGCCGTGATGTGCCGCGGATATATCGTGGAAGAGGCACCGAAGGCGCTGTTGTTCCGCAATCCCATTCACCCTTACACGCAGGCTCTGCTCGCGGCCGTGCCGAGTCCGGAGCTCGCTCACCCGCTCGATTTCGACAAGCTGCGCACCGAAAGCTTTTCCCAACCCTCGCAATGGCCCGAACCATTCCGGCTTCTGGATGGCGAGCGCGGCGAGATGAAGGAAATCGAAAACGGTCACAAGGTCCGCGTGAAAACCATTTCCGGACGGGAGGCTGCGTGATGACCTCAAATCGCTTCATCGGACAATGCCGTATCGGCCTTGCTGCGATCATGATGATCGCGGCCTTGCCGGCGTTTGCGCAATCCTACAGTGAGCCGCCCTTCTTCGCGGAGCGGGTCGGCAAGAAGGATCTTCCCCCGATCGGCCAGCGCCTTCCCCGCACGCCGCTCGTGGTCGAACCGTCGGCCACCGGCGAGACGGGCCAGTATGGCGGCGACGCTGTCACCCTCGTCGCACGAGCGCGCGACATCCGCTATCTCTCGACCTATTCATACACGCGACTTGTCGGCTACGACCAAAAGCTCGCGCTCAAACCCGATCTTCTCGAAAGCGTGAACGTCGAGAACGAACGGACCTTCACCTTCGTTTTGCGCGAGGGCCACCGCTGGTCGGACGGCTCGCCCTTCACGGCGGAAGACTTCCGCTATTACTGGGAGGACATCCTCCAGAACAAGGAACTTTCGCCGGCGGGCAYTCCCGAGTTCATGCTCGTCGACGGTAAACCGCCGCGGTTCGAAGTGATCGACAGCCGGACCGTCCGCTACAGCTGGGACCAACCCAATCCCCGCTTTCTGCCGCAGCTCGCCGGCGCACAAGATCCCGGCATCTTCCGCGCTTCGACGTATCTGAAGCGGTTCCATGCGAAATACGCGGACAAAGCAAAGCTCGAAGAAGCGGCGAAGAAGCAGAAGCTCAAATCATGGGCGGCGCTTCACAACCGCATGGACGACATGAAGGAGCTGACCAATCCGGATCTGCCGACCTTGCAGCCCTGGCGGGTGACGAACACCGCGCCGGCGACACGCTTCATCTTCGAACGCAATCCCTATTACCACCGCGTCGACATCAAGGGTCAGCAACTGCCCTATCTCGACCGCCTCGTCATGGACGTGTCCGCAGGGAGTTTGTTCGCCGCGAAGGCCAATGCGGGCGAAACCGATCTCCTCTTCCGCGGCT
>NZ_JBFUKD010000168.1:0-6549 GCF_056401005.1 Microvirga sp. P4_G7
CAAGATGGAGAGCCACAACCACCCCTCGTTCATCGAACCTTATCAGGGCGCGACGACAGGTGTCGGCGGCATCCTGCGCGACGTGTTCACCATGGGTGCGCGCCCGATCGCAGCGCTGAACTTCCTCCGCTTCGGGGAGCCCGCCCATCCCAGGACGCCGCACCTCGTTTCCGGCGTCGTTGCGGGCATCGCCGGCTACGGCAATTCGTTCGGGGTGCCTACGGTCGGCGGCAGCGTCGGCTTCCATCCGCGCTACAACGGCAACATCCTCGTCAACGCCATGGCGGTCGGGCTCGCCAAGACCGACGAGATTTTCTATGCGGCCGCGACGGGAATCGGCAATCCGATCGTCTATCTCGGCTCGAAGACGGGCCGTGACGGCATTCACGGCGCGACGATGGCATCGGCGGAATTCGACGACGCGTCGGAAGAGAAGCGCCCGACCGTGCAGGTCGGCGATCCCTTCGCGGAAAAGCTTCTCCTCGAAGCCTGTCTCGAGCTCATGCAATCCGGCGCGGTCATCGCGATCCAGGACATGGGCGCCGCCGGTCTCACCTGCTCGGCGGTGGAAATGGGCGCCAAGGGCGATCTCGGCGTCGAGCTCGATCTCGACAAGGTGCCGTGCCGCGAAGAAGGCATGAGCGCCTACGAAATGATGCTCTCGGAGAGCCAGGAGCGCATGCTCATGGTGCTCAAGCCCGGCATGGAGAAGGAAGCGGAAGCGATCTTCGTCAAGTGGGGGCTCGATTTCGCGATCATCGGCAAGACCACCGATACCCTGCGCTTCGTCGTGAAGCACAAGGGCGAGGTGATGGCCGATCTGCCGATCAAGGAACTCGGCGACGAGGCGCCTCTCTACGACCGTCCGCACTTGGCCAACACACACCTGCCGGTGATCGCGCCGGCGAGCGTGACGCCGCCGGTCTCGAACGGCGAAGCGCTGCTCCGGCTCGTCGGTTCGCCCGACCAATGCTCCAAGCGTTGGGTGTGGGAGCAATACGACCATCTCATTCTCGGCAACACCGTGCAGGTCCCTGGTGGCGACGCCGCGATCGTGCGCGTCGAGGACGGTCCGAAGGGCCTCGCCCTGACCACCGACGTCACGCCGCGCTATTGCGAAGCCGATCCGGTCGAGGGCGGCAAGCAGGCGGTCGCGGAAGCCTGGCGCAACATCACCGCGGTCGGCGGCCTGCCGCTCGCCATCACCGACAATCTGAATTTCGGCAACCCGGAACGGCCCGAAGTCATGGGGCAGTTCGTCGGCTGCCTCCGTGGCATCGCGGAAGCCTGCCGCGCACTCGATTTCCCGGTCGTGTCGGGGAACGTGTCGCTCTACAACGAGACCAACGGCCAAGGCATTCTGCCGACACCTGCCATCGGCGGGGTGGGCCTTGTCGACGATGTCCGCGTGCATGCGACGCTCGCGTTCAAACGGTCCGAAGATGCGCTGGTCTTGATCGGCGAAACGAAGGGCTGGCTCGGACAATCCATCTATCTCGGCGAGGTCTGCGGTCGCGAAGAGGGTGCGCCGCCGCCGGTCGATCTGGCGCAGGAGAAGCGCAACGGCGATTTCGTCCGCCAGCTCATCCGCACCGGACAGGTCGACACCGTCCACGATTGCTCCGATGGCGGCCTCGCCTTGGCGCTCGCGGAAATGGCGATGGCGCGCGGCGTCGGAGCGGCGATCTCCCACGATGGTGAAGGTCTTCCTCTCCACGCGTTCCTGTTCGGCGAGGATCAGGGCCGCTACGTCCTGGCCGTCAATCCCGATCAGGCGACCGATATTCTCTACGAGGCGACGACGCTCGGTATCCCCGCGACGATCCTCGGCGTGACGGGCGGCGATTCATTGATTCTGCCGGGCAACGAGGCCATATCGGTGAAAGATCTGAAGGCCGCTCACGAAACTTGGCTGCCGAATTACATGGCCAGTCGGGCCTGAGGAACGAATACGATGGCGATGGATGCAGGCGAAATCGAAAGCATGATCAGGGCTGCCCTCCCGGACGCCCGGATCGAGATCAAGGATCTCGCCGGAGACGGCAATCACTATGCCGCGACCGTCGAATCATCGGCGTTCAAGGGCAAGAGCCGGGTCCAGCAGCATCAGATGGTTTACGCGGCGCTGCAGGGTCGCATGGGGGGCGTGCTGCACGCACTTGCCTTGACGACGCTCGCACCCGACAATTGAGATCGAAGAACCCAAGATCGAAACCCCGGCGCCTTGACCGCCGCGGAACAGGAGAATTCCATGACCGATGCCCGCCAGGTGATCGACACCGAAGTGCAGTCCAACGACGTCGTGCTGTTCATGAAGGGCACGCCGCAATTCCCCATGTGCGGGTTTTCCGGCCAGGTCGTCCAAATTCTCGGCTATCTCGGCGTCCCCTATAAGGGCGTCAACGTCCTCGAGGACGAGACCATCCGCCAGGGGATCAAGGATTATTCCAACTGGCCGACGATTCCCCAGCTCTACGTCAAGGGCGAATTCGTCGGCGGCTGCGACATCACGCGCGAGATGTTCCAATCGGGTGAATTGCAGCAATTGTTCACCGACAAGGGAATCGCGGTCAAACAGACCGCTTGATCCGATCGAAATCGAATGCATTGCGAGACGGGGCCCTGAGGCCCCGTTTTCCGTTTCTTAAGACCTTTCTCACCCACTTGTTATCCGGACCGTTTTTTTGTCGCATTCCGGAACCGGTCGGAGTTCCCCCACAATGGTGAAGCTCCGACGAGAGCCCGCGCCGTGAAAACAAACGAGGACGGCGCAAAATGGGGGTTTAGCATGTTAGAATCCGAGACCAATGTTCTGGCCTTCGCGCACCCGAGAAGCCAGCCCGCCCACCATCCCAAGACCCTGATCGAGACGGTCTATGCCGCCGGCTCCATCGCTTTGCCCGCCGACGACCTCTCCGCCAAGACGGCCGCCGTCATGCTGCAGGCGCTGGGTTTCGTGGTGATCGACGAAGTTCTGGCGGACGGCACCATCAGGAGCCTCAAGCGCGGCRAGACGCGCCAAGCGATGGGCCGGCCCTGGCGCCTGTCGAAACCGCCCTATACGGGCGAGGCCGGGCTGCCGGATGGAAACGGGGCCTTCAAGCGCCCCGTGTGAACGGGATCAGGACCGTCCGAGCGCGGCCTTCAGCAGAGCGATCGCATCCGGCGCGTGCCATTCCGCCGGGCCCTTCAGGACGCCGATCTCGCAACCGGCAGGATCGATCAGCACCGTCGTCGGCAAGCCGACCACGTGACCGGATTTCTGCAACGTCTGCAGAACCTTCCCCGAAGGATCGGCGTAATAAGCGAGATTGGTGATGCCGTTGTCCCGCAACCACGCCTTCGCCTTGTCGGGATTGCGCGTGTCGACGTTGATCGCGACGACCTCGAAATCCTTGCCCCCGAGTTCCGCCTGAACCTTGTCGAGCGCCGGCATCTCCTCCCGGCATGGCACGCACCATGTCGCCCAGAGATTGACGAGCACCGTCTTGCCGGTGAAATCCGTAAGGCTTCGCGGCTGACCGTCGAGGCCGGCAAATCCGATCGCGGGTGAAGGTCTGGGCGCGCCGCTGATCGCGAGAGCCGCCAGTTCGCCCTTCGCCAAAGGTTTGAGATGCTCAGCGAGGGCCGCCGAGGCGCGGCATTCGCCGTTTCCTGTCGCGGGATTGCCGCTTACCGAAAGAGCGTACCAAACCAAGGCCGCAAGAGGGACCGTGAGCAAGGCAGCGATCTTGATCGCTGAGAAATTGGGGAGCTTCGACATACGAGTGGGTGTGCCGCGTTTCCTCGCGCACCTCAAGCGCTCCCGTCCCGCAATCATTATCACAATTGCGCGGGCCTCATGTCGGCGAAAACGAAAAAGGCCCCGGCAACGATGGCGCTGCCGGGGCCTTTGGATTCGGACGATTAGATGATGATGAAGTCGTTGGCGGTCAATTTGGTGCCTCTGGTAAGTATCGCGATCTCGAGCTCGCCGCCTTTGCCTGAGCCATCGGCGTCATAGGAGAGAACGCCGGTCCTGCTGTCGAAGAGAACGCGATCTTCCGCGTCCGCCGCCTGAGCGCCGATATGGAAGGCGTCCGAGCTGAGTTTGCCGACCTTTCCCAGCTTGGTCATGAATTTGTTGTCGAGTTGGAACGTGTCATTCCTGGCGTTGAATTCCCGCACCTGGTCGGTATTGCTCCGCGACAACCTCGTGTCGAAAAGGAAGATATCCCCTCCACCGCCGCCGATCAGAATGTCTTTGCCGAGACCACCCTTGAGAACGTCGTTGCCGCCGAGTCCCGACAGGGTATCCCGCCCCGCCGTGCCCGATATGGTGTTGGCGGTATCCGACCCGGTGAGCGAGAGTCCGGCTGTGCTCAAGGGCACCGCTGCGGCCAGGAACTCGACCTCCGCTGACGCGCTGAGCGTATATCCTACACTCGCGCGCACAGTGTCGGCTGTGCCACCGGCCAGCGCCTCCGTAACGATATCGAGCGCATTGTCGACGATATATGTGTCGTTTCCCGCGCCGCCGAACATTTGATCACCGGCGCCCCCGCCATCGAGAATGTTCGCGCCGGCGTTCCCTGTCAGCGTATTGGCGACCGAGTTGCCGGTGAGATTGGTCGAGGCGGCACCGCCCGCGGCACTGAGGTTCTCAAGGCCGGTTGCGAGCGTGTTGCTTAGCAGGGAGGAGACGACCGTATCGGTGCCGGAAGCATCGACGATGACGTCGCCGGCGTCCTCGATCACGTAGGTATCGTCGCCTACGCCACCGTCCATCCGGTCCGCGCCGGAACCGCCGTCGAGAATGTTCGCGCCGGCGTTCCCGGTCAGCGTATTGGCGAGCGTGTTGCCAGTGAGATTAATCGCGGCGGCGCCGCTGGCGGCACTAAGGTTCTCAAGACCGGTTGCGAGCGTGTTGCTTAGCAGGGAGGAGACGACCGTATCGATGCCGGAAGCATCGACGATGACGTCGCCGGCGTCCTCGATCACGAAGGTATCGTCGCCCGCGCCACCGTCCATCCGGTCCGCGCCGGAACCGCCGTCGAGTGTATCGTTGCCGTCCGCGCCGACGAGCGTGTTGTTGCCGGTATTGCCCGTCAGACTGTTGTTCAAAGTGTTGCCGGTTCCTGAAAAGTTGCCGGTTCCCGTGAGGACAAGATTCTCGAAATTGTTCTGAAGGGTGTGGGACAGCGAAGCGCTGACCGTATCGGTCCCTTCATTGACAATCTCCACCAGCGTCTCGGTCGCATCATCGACCACATAAAAGTCGTTACCGGCGCCGCCTGTCATCTGGTCAACGCCAGCACCGCCATTGAGGCTATCATTTCCGATGCCACCCAGGAGTTCGTCGGCTCCAGCAGCACCAAAGAGGGTATCGTTGCCCGCGCCACCCGTGAGAACATTGACACCTTCGTTTCCCGTGAGGGTGTTTTCCAAGGCGTTGCCGGTGCCGTTGAGCGCGCCGACGCCGGTTGCCAGGGTGAGATTTTCCACATTCGCGGCATTGAGCAGACTGAAATCGATCGAGGACAGGATGAGGTCGGCGCCCTGATTGGCGAGCTCGGCGACGGTGTCACCGCCATTGTCCACTGCGTAAGTGTCGTTGCCCAATCCGCCTGTCAGAATGTCGGCACCCAGACCGCCATCCAAGATGTTGTCGAAGGCGTTACCCGTGATGGTGTTGGCGAGGTCGTTGCCGAGGACGTTGGCGACACCGGCTGAATCCGGCATTGCGAAGGCGACGGCCTCCGCCGCTCCAAAAATGTAAAGCCGCATGGCTTGGTTAAACGATGGCATCGGATAGCTCCTTGAGGTTTCCGGACCCAAAAATGTCCTGCCGACAGGAACGTTGGTGAATCGTTATATCTTATCAGCTATCGAATAACGTTTCTCCTCCAGGACTGTTCCATCGTCACCGAAGATAAAGTCACATCGGTCTTATGTTATTGTTATAGAATAACTATTCTAGATTTCGGTCTCCCACCCGTGCGCGACGCGGAGACGATTCCACCGGCTCCGCTTGCCTCTCGCGTCCCCCGCATCTTCCCGCTATGGTGCGGCCACGTTTGGAGCCTGTTGATGTCGCCTGATCTGCCTTTCGTCCGGACCGCGCTCGTGGTCGGGATCCTCGCCTTGAGCTTGTCCGCCTGTGGCCGCCGTGGTGCGCCGGAGGCGCCGCCCGATCCATCCGCGCCCAAAACCGAGCAGGGAGCGCAGGCGAGCGACGATGATGCGGTCGGCGGTGTGCTGCCCTCGCCGGTCGGCACGCCCAACCGCAACCCGAAACGCGGCTACACCATTCCGAAGTCGCAATTCATCCTCGACCCGATCCTGTAAGCGCTGCAAAATCGTTTTCGACCGTCGATCGTCGGCGGGCAATCGACGCGGACGTCATCCCCGGAAATTCATCGTCATGCACCATTTCGCCTATCGCAACGGCGTTCTGCACGCCGAGGGCGTCGATCTCAGCCGCATCGCCAACGAAGTCGGGACGCCGTTCTACTGCTATTCCACGGCGACCCTGGAGCGGCACTACCGCGTGCTGGCGGAGGCTTTCGC
>NZ_JBFUKD010000169.1:0-6531 GCF_056401005.1 Microvirga sp. P4_G7
GCCGTGACGGTCGACCTCGGTCTCACGGACCGCTATGTCGACCTGATCGAGGAAGGGTGGGACCTGGCCATCCGGATCGGCCGGCTGAAGGATTCTGGCCTCGTCGCCCGACGGCTGGCGCCCTGCCGCGTCGTCTTGTGCGGAGCACCGGCGTACCTAGCCGCCCACGGAACACCACGCACCATCGCCGATCTGGCCCAGCACAATTGCCTCGGCTACACGATGTCGAGCGCCATCAGCGCCAGACGATGGAGCTTCGGCGCCGAAGGCGACGTACCCGCAGCGGTTGGCGGAAATCTGCGCGCGAACAACGGCGACGCCTTGCTGGCGGCCGCTCTCGCCGGCCAGGGTTTGATTTACCAGCCCACCTTTATCGTCGGAGACAGCCTGCGCGGCGGGGACTTGCAGCGCATCGAACTGGATCAGCCGAGCTACGAACTGGGGGTACACGCGGTGCTGCCTTCCGGGCGTGCCGCCCCAGCCAAAGCACGGGTCCTCGTCGCGTTTCTGGCGCAACGTTTTACACCGACGCCGCGATGGGACCGGGGGCTGGACTAGGAGGTGCGTGGGCCGTCGCGCTTACGTGTGCTACAGGCCCGAACAGGACGGCGTCGGCGACGCCGGTATCCATTTTTGCCGTTCACGTTCTAAGGCGCTAATCTCGGCTTCTTCGTTTTCGCAAGGGCTTACCCATGGTCGCCAGTTGGGCGGTTATTCTTTCGGCGCTGGTTTACCTCAGCCTCCTGTTCGCCGCCGCGCATTGGGGAGATTCGACCGGCCGCAACATCGTACGCGGACGCTCCGGCTCGACCATCGCCGCCCTGTCCTTGGCGGTCTATTGCACGTCGTGGACCTTCTTTGGCTCCGTCGGCCTCGCGAGTTCATCGGGGCTTGATTTCCTGACGATCTACATCGGTCCGATCCTGGTCATCGGCTTGGGTCATGTGCTGATCGGGCGCATCGTGCGCGTGGCGAAGACGCAAAACATCTCCTCGATCGCCGACTTCGTCGCCGCGCGTTATGGCAAGAGTGAGCGGGTTGCCGCCATCGTCTCGCTCATCTGCCTCATCGGCTCCGTCCCCTACATCGCTCTGCAACTGAAAGCCGTTTCGTCGTCACTCGACGTCTTTCTGACAGTCACCAACGGCGCTCCGTCGCATCACATTCCGATCTTCGGCGATCTCGCCCTCGTCGTCGCGCTCGTCCTGGCGGGCTTTGCGGTGGCGTTCGGGACTCGTCATACCGATGCGACGGAACATCAGGACGGCCTCGTTCTCGCGATCTCGTTGGAGTCGATCGTCAAGCTCGTCGCGTTCCTGATCGTCGGGGCCTACGTCACCTTCATCATGTTCGACGGGTTCGACGAGATCGTCGCCCGTTTGGCGGAGAAGGGGATCAATGCGAACCTGATCGAGCGCACGTCCGGGTTCGGCAGCTACATCACGCTGATCCTTCTTTCGATCTGCGCGTCCATCCTGCTGCCGCGTCAATTTCACATGACGGTCGTCGAGAACCGATCGCTCGCCGATCTCAAGCGCGCCGCCTGGCTGTTCCCGCTCTATCTCGTGCTCATCAACATCTTCGTCATTCCGATCGCCCTCGGCGGCATGGCGATTTTTCCGCCCGGCGCCATCGATCGTGACATGACGGTCCTGGCCCTGCCGTTGTTCGACAAGGCGGGAAGCATCGCGCTGATCGCGTTCCTCGGTGGCTTTTCGGCGGCGACAGCCATGGTGATCGTCGATTCGGTTGCAATCGCGATCATGATTTCGAACCATCTCGTCATGCCGATCGTGCTGCGTCGGCGTGCCTTCGCGGACGTCGATCCCGGCGGCTTCGTCCTGGGTGTTCGGCGCGTCTCGATCGTTCTCGTGATCCTTCTCGCCTACGCGTATTATCGCTCCTCCGGCGAAGCCGCGCTCGCCTCGATCGGCCTTCTGTCGTTTGCCGCCATTGCCCAGATCGCCCCGGCGTTTCTCGGCGGTCTGATCTGGTCGCGCGGCACGGCCCTGGGCGCATGCGCCGGTCTGCTCGTCGGCTTCTTCATGTGGGCCTATACGCTTCTCTTGCCCAGCCTCGTCTGGGACGGCGTGTTCTGGTCTGACGTTGTCGTCACCGGTCCCTTCGGCATCCTCGCTCTGAAGCCGACCGCCTTGTTCGGTGTCGATCTCCCGCAACTCACGCACGGGGTGATCTGGAGTCTGACCCTCAATATACTCACCTATATCGGCGCATCCTTCTGGCGGCAGGCGACGGCGCTCGAGCGTATTCAGGCCAAGGTGTTCGTCGGCGAGCCCGACGTCTCGGCAGCCCCGAGCTTCCGGCTGTTTCGCGCCAGTGTGACGGTCGACGAATTGCGCGCGACGGTAGCGCGATATCTCGGTGACGAGCGCGCCACCAAATCCTTCGCGGGCTTCGCCCATAGCCGTGGGCAGCCTCTGGAAGGGCGCGCGGAGGCCGATTTTCACCTCCTGCGCTACGCCGAACATCTGCTCGCCTCTGCCATCGGAACGGCGTCGTCACGTCTTGCGTTGTCGCTGCTTCTGCGCCGACGCACGGTCTCGACCAAGGATGCGTTGAAGCTTCTCGACGATGCGTCGGCCGCTATTCAGCAGAGTCGCGATCTCCTACAGCACGCCATCAACTACGCGAAACAGGGCATCACGGTGCTCGATCGCGATCTACGGCTCCTCGCCTGGAACCAGGCATTCGTGGATCTGTACGATCTGCCGCCCAATCTCGTGCGTGTCGGCGTCGGTATGGACAGCATCATTCGCTTCAACGCTCAGCGCGGCTCCTACGGGCCGGGATCCTACGATCGTCACATCGCATCGCGCATTCATTCGTTCCTGCACGATCTCGAACCGGTCCGCCTCAAGCTCTATCCCTCGCAGATCGTCATCGAGATCCGCTCGAACCAACTCCCGGACGGCGGCCTCGTGACGACATACACGGACGTGACGGAGACCGTCGCGGCAGAGGAGGAAAGCCGGCGCGCCAACGAAACCCTGGAGCAGCGTGTTCGCGAGCGTACCGAAGAACTCACGCGCCTGAACGAGGCTCTCCTCGGCGCCAAAGCCGAGGCGGAAGAAGCCAACATTTCCAAGACTCGGTTCCTCGCGGCGGCCAGTCACGACATTCTCCAGCCTCTCAATGCGGCCCGCCTCTATGCAGCTTCACTGGTCGAGCGAGATCGCGGCGCTGGAGACGTGGTGCTCGCCGAAAACATTGACGCCTCACTCGACGCGGTGGAGGAGATCCTGACCGCCCTGCTCGATATTTCACGGCTCGATACGGGCGCCATGAAGCCGCAATGGTCGAGTTTCCGCATCGACGAACTCTTCCGGCAATTGCAACGGGAGTTCGGACCTGTCGCGCGCGAAAAGGGTCTCGAGATCACGTTCGTCCACTCGTCGCTCACCGTGCGCTCGGACCGTCGCTTGCTGCGTCGCATTTTGCAGAACCTCGTTTCGAACGCGGTCAAATATACGCCCGCCGGACGCGTGCTCGTCGGCGCTAGACGCCGCGGGAACCGTCTCATGCTGGAAATCTGGGATACCGGTCTCGGCATCCCGCCATCGAAGCAGCGGATCGTCTTTCGCGAGTTTCAGCGTCTCGATCAGGGAGCGAAGGCGGCGCGTGGCCTTGGGCTCGGCCTTTCCATCGTGGAACGCATGGGCCGCGTCCTCAGTCATCCGGTGACGCTGCAATCGGGTGCGAGGCGCGGCTCCGTCTTCCGGGTCGACGTTCCGGTGGTGGCGGCGCTTCCCGAATCGGTCGCCTCGCCCGAAGTTCCGAAAGCACCCGTCACCCAGCTTTCGGGTTTGCGCGTTCTCGCCATCGACAACGAGCCCACGATCATCGAAGGCATGCGCCTCCTTCTGACCGGCTGGGGCTGCGACGTGTGGACAGCGTCCGATCTGAACAGTGCGCAGGCCGTTCTCAAAGCCCATCGCGAGGGTCCTGACGTCATCATCGCCGACTATCATCTCGACGAAGGCGATGGGCTCGATCTCATCAAATCGCTGCGTTGGAAGACGCAGGTCGATACGCCCGCCGTACTCGTGACAGCCGACCGCACGCCGACAGTGCGGGACGCGGCCGCGTCGATGAACGTGCACGTGCTGAACAAGCCGCTCAAACCCGCGGCGTTGCGCGCCCTTCTGACCCAATGGCGTGCAACGCGAGAAGCAGCGGAGTGACGTCTCAGGCGATGGTGGGGGTGTAAGGCGCGCGGCCGCTCACCAGTGCGTCGTCGAGAAGTTCGAGCCGGTCCTGGCCCCAGAACACTTCGCCGTCGAGCACATAGGAGGGTGAGCCAAAAACATCTCCCTCGACCGCGTTCTCCAGATTGAGCGCATAGATCGCTTCCGTTGTGCTGCCCGTCGCGACGTCCATCAGGGACGAGGAATCGAGCCCTGCCGCTTCGGCGAGTTCAGCGATGACCAACGGGTCGCCGAGATCGCGGTCTTCCTCCCAGATACCGGCAAAGACGCGGCGTAGGAATGGATCGGGATCCTTGCCTGTCGCAGCGACGGCGATGACGAAACGATCGGCCAGGTTCACATCGAACGGCCAGTGCTTGGGCTTCGGATTGAACGACAGGCCGCGCTTGTCTCGCCAACGCTGCAGCTCGACCCACCGGTATCGCTGCCGAACCGGATGTCGCTGCGCCAGGGGCAACCCACCCGTCTCGGAAAACATTCGTCCGAGGAAAACCGGCTTGTGGTTGACGCTGACCCCGTGCCGGCGTGCGATATCCATAAACGGGGCGTGGCCGATATAGGCCCAGGGGCTCCCTAAGGAGAAGTAGTAATCGATATTGCGTGTCATGGCCAAAGCTTCGCGGGTTTGGCGTCTGTTGGCAAGACGGCTTCGGCGCACATCGAACCTCAACCCGCCTGCTTCATGGCCTCCTCGGCGGCGAGGAACCCGGCGACCTCCGGTCCGGGTTCCGGGGCAATGGCCTGAATGCCGATCGCTCCGAATATTTCGTCGACGGTGGCGAATCGCTTGGACTTGCGATCGTAAAGCCCTGCACGGACGAGAGCGACCGCGCACGCGACCGGAGCGCCGTTTGTGGCGGTTGTGACCAGACGGTGCTCCATCACGACGAAGGTGTCGCCCCAGGTCACGATGCGGGTTTCGAGCGCGAAAGCCTGAAACAGCCGCAGCTCCCGCCGAAAGCGGATGGTGCCCGCATTGACCACGGGCACCCATCCGTTCTTGGCGATCGCCCGCCAAAGACCTGAGCGGATCATGATGTCGGCGCGACCAAGATCCATCAGCGTCCAGTAGCGGCCATTGTTCATGTGCAGCGACGTATCGAGATCGTGCGGCCAGACCCGAAAGCGCAGTCGCGATACGTCCCTGACGGCGTCGATCCGCGGCCGGAAAAACGAGGCCAGAATCAAATGCAGGACCCGCAGCCAGAGATTCATCGGACGGTTCCGAGGAGTTCGTCCGGCTGTGGTTTCATTTGTCGAATCAAGGTTGCCTCACGCAGCCTTCTTCGCGTCGGTGCGCGCATAGAACGAGCCACCCGATGCGGCCATGTCGAGAAGGATCTTCGGCGGCGCGAATCGCTCGCCGTGCCTGGACTGCAGCTTCTTGCACAGATCCACAAAAACCTTCGCGCCCATGAAATCGATATAGGACAGGGCGCCGCCGGTAAACGGTGCGAAGCCGAATCCCAGAATGGAACCCACATCCGCCTCGCGTGGATCGGTGATGACTCCCTCTTCGACCGTGCGTGCGGCTTCAAGGGCCTGCGTCACGAGAAGCCGTTGCTTGAGCTCCTGCATATTGATCAGTTCAGCCTCGAGATTTGTCGCCTGAAGGGCCGACAATCCTGGCCAGAGGCGCTTCGGACCGTTCTCCGGATAATCGTAGAAGCCCTTGCGATTTTTGCGACCGAAGCGCCCTTCCTTCTCAACCAGGTGGGTGAGCAGTTTCTCCTGTTCAGGAACAATCGCCGCGTCGCCCAATTGTGCCTTCGTCGCCTTCAGAATCTTGAGGCCGAGATCGACGCCGACCTCGTCATTGAGCGACAGTGGACCGACGGGCATGCCGGCTTGCTTACCGGCATTCTCGATCATCGGCGCCGGAACGCCCTCGATCAACATGAGATGTCCTTCGAGGATATAGGCCAGGACGCAGCGGTTCGCGAAGAAACCACGTGAGTCGTTGACGACGATCGGCGTCTTCTTGATCGCGCGAACATAGTCGAGCGCGGTTGCGAGCGCCTTGTCGCCGGTCTGCTTTCCCTTGATCACTTCTACGAGCATCATTTTCTCGACGGGCGAAAAGAAGTGAATTCCAATGAATTCGTCGGGGCGCTTGGAGTTCTCGGCGAGGCCTGAAATGGGCAATGTCGACGTATTGGACGCGAAAATGCAATCCGGTCGGATCGCGGCCTCGACCTTCGCGATAACCTCCGCCTTGACCTTCGGATCTTCGAACACCGCTTCGATGACGAGATCGCAACCGCTCAAGTCGTTGTAATCGGCGCTGGTCTTGATGCGCGAAAGG
>NZ_JBFUKD010000170.1:0-6501 GCF_056401005.1 Microvirga sp. P4_G7
TCACGGAGGGACAGCAGCGCGAACGGCCATATCTGTTCTATAAGGGCATCGCAGATGCCTACAACGACTACTTTCCCCAGATCGAGCGATTCGTCGTGCGTGGCAACGTTCATGATCCGGCGGCTTGGTCGCGGGCCGATGGGCCAGAACCGAAGCGCGTCGACGCGACGCTCGGTTCGCTCGCCTTCGGCAAGCCGGAGACGAGCAAATTCCTCGGGCTCGGATGGTCGGCTGAAGCCGACTATGTGCCCGTGTCGTGGATCATCGCCAATCCCGCGACAGTGTCCGGACGTCTCCCGGCGGGCGACGCGGTCAGAATGTCGATTCGGTTCATGAGTCCTCACCCCGATCAGAGCGTGCGCATTACGCTGAACAATCGCGAACTTGCCACGTGGGACTTTCCGCAGCCGACTGAATGGACGAGCAGAAGCCTTGTCTTCACCCCGACCGAGGAAGAGCGCGACACCCCCGTGACAATCGAGATTTCGGTCGCGAAAATCGGTCCGGTAAAAGGTGGCGACGTCCGGCAGCTCGGAATCGCCGTGCGCTCGATTGCCGTGCGCGGCGTGCCGAAGGAAGCTGATCTCGCAGCGCTCGATCGGGAAGACGAGCAACCCGTGCTCAATGATGGGCCGCTCGAGAAACTGGCCTTGAACGATCTTGCCGCGCGCGACTTTCTCGATACCGCGTGGTCGATCGAAGAGCCGTCCGCGCAGGTGTCCTGGATCCTTTCGAGCCCGGCGTCCATCTCGGGGCGTCTCCCTGCCGCGACAGCGGTTCGGATGAGCATGAAGTTCATGAACCCTCATCGCGGACAGGTTGTCAGGATTGAACTCAACGGACGCGAACTGGCACGTTGGGAGCTGCCTGAACCGTCGGCTTTGGTCGAGCGCGACATCGTCTTCACGCCGCAGCCCAGCGAACGCGAGGCACCGGTCAGGATCGAGGTGAAGGTCGACAAGCTCGGCACAATCTCACCGAATGACAACCGAAAGCTCGGCATCGCCGTGAAAGCGGTGAAAATCCAGCCGGCGAATTGAGGGCTGGGAACTCATGACAAGTGAGGAAGTTTAGAATGCCTTTTCTGGTCGCCGCAGCCATCGCTTTTCATCTCGCCGTCCTTGCACCCCTCTACGTGATGGCATTGCAAGGAGACCAATTCGCGTTGGATCAGCAGGCATTGCTCGGTTGGCCGCTACTCGGGGCAGCCGCTGCGGCGTCCATCCTTGGAACCATTCTCCATTTCGCTGCACGGCGCCATTGGTTTCGGGTCATCGCAATCGTCGCCGCCGTCGGTGTGTATCTCTATCTGCAATTCTATCTTTTGGTTTGGGATTTTGGACCGTTCGATGGTCGGACGATGAGCTTCGCCGATTTCAGATTGGAGGGAGCCGTCGAGCTCGTACTCCTGATTGCTCTTATCTGCGTGGCATCGCTCTGGCCCAAGATTGCCGCCCCGCTCTTCAGCCGGTTCGTCACCATCTTGTTCGTCGCCAGCGCCGGTCTGGGCGTTTGGCAATTCGCGAATGCCGTGCCGGCTGCGCAGAAGACGCCGATCGATGTGGCCACCGTGCCGCTCGCGTCACCGAATTTCTATCGTGATGGAAGACCTCTTCTTCCTGGCATCACGAGTGTGTCGCGTGAGAAGAACGTCATCATCCTTCTCCTGGACACATTGCAATCGGACGTGTTTGAGAAAGTCGTCATGGGTGATCCCGCGCTGCGCAAGCGGTTCGACGGCTTCACGTTGTTCAACAATGCATCCGGGCACTTTCCCTTTACCGGTCTCAGCATCCCCTCGATCTTGACCGGCGAACCTTACGAGAATACCGCGGAGAAAATCCCAAGTTATCGTGAAAGAGTGGCGCCCAAGCGCATTGAAGCGGTTCTCGCCGATCATGGTTTCGCGGCGTCGCGTATCCCGCTCCATTCTCGTGGCGATTTTCTCAGCGCACAAACCGGGAGTTGCCGAAACTACGGTGCGGTATACGATCTGTTTGGTTTCCGCCAATTGCCGATAGCGCTCAAGCCATGGTTCTACGATCAGGGCCGCTTCCGTCTTGCGCGGCTCTGCAGCGCCATTCCGGCGACGGACGCGGAAACTGATCAGGCTGTGTTCGACAAGCTGATCGAAGGACTTCAGGCGGACTCGACCAAGCCGACAGTCAAGTATCTGCACTTTTGGGGAGCCCATCCTCCCGCGATGGTGACATCAACCTGTGAACCGCGCGACAAGAGCAAGAACAGTTTCGGTGAATTCCAGGGCCAAGCTGTTTGCGCATTGCACCGAGTGGCCGACTATATCGACAAGCTGAGAAGCCTCGGCGTCTTCGAAAACACGATGATGTTTGTCATTTCTGACCACGGAGCGCGATACGGATTTCTCAAGAGGCCAGATGGAAAGGGCGGACCTCCTGGCTACGTGATGTCGTCTGCGACTCCGTCGATCGCCTTCCACGATTTCGGCGACAATCGACCCTTCAGCACGAGTCCCGCCCCGGCCATGTTGGCCGACATCTATCCCACGATCTTGGCGCCGCTTCAAATATCAACGCAAACCTTCGGGACAGATCTGCGCAAGGTTGCGCCCGACGCCAAGCGAGAGCGCCCATATATGTTCTTCCGCAACGCAGGCGACGCCAGCGGCGAATACCTCTCGAAGATTGACCGGTTCGTCATTCGCGGAAACGTTCACGACCCACGCGCCTGGGCGCAAGACGAGCGCGACGAACAGGGATCGCGCAAAGCGCTGCCGTTCGATCAGCTGAACTTCAAGGGGGATTCCCTGAGCCGCTTCCTCGGTTTGGGATGGTCGGCGGAAGCGCGTGGCGTGGCACAATCCTGGGTCATTGCCAGCCCGGCATCCGTCACCGGCATCTTGCCGCCCGGACAGAAATTGTATCTCTCGATGGATATTCTCAACCCACATCGAGACCAGACCGTCACCATCGACCTCAACGGCCGCGAACTGGCGCGATGGACGTTTCCAGAACCCGTGTCTTGGACCACGAAGACAGTCGAATTCATGCCGACACCGGAAGAGATCGGAGCACCGGTCACCTTCGATGTCGAGGTCGAGAAGATCATAGCGGCCGATGGCGGCGAGAAGGGTCGTGGCATCGCCGTGAATTCGATTAAGGTTGAGAGCGGCGCGCCAGCGCCCTAGGGATCGCGGCGATCCCACCACCGGCGTAGCTGCAGCCGCGTTCTCGGAACCAAAACGAACGAGCGCGCCAGTTCCAACAGCATGCTTAGCGTGCGACCGTCGTTACGCATGGCGACGGCCTTCTCCACGTGGAGCCAACCTCGCAGGCGTCGTAAGAGCTCAGGCTTGATCGCCGCGTTCTCTGCAAACTTGCGTTCGATGATGTTCGCCGACGCGATGACGTTCGCTGCGTTGGCGCGCCGCCCGATGCCGATTTTGGCGCCGATGATCGGCGCGACGCGCAATCGTCCGCCGGCCAACGCGAAACGCAGAAACCAATCGAGATCTTCGAGGCGACGCAAGGCGGGATCGAACGGGCCGACGATGGCGAAAGCCTGTTTCGGAACGACGATCGTGGCGCCGGGGCTGAACCAGCAGCCGCTGGCGAAATCGCGTGGATCGGCGCTTTCGATCGGTATGCGGTGATAGGTTCTGCCGGTGATCGCATCGTGCGCGTCCCAGCCGCAGCTCACCGCAATCAGAGGATCATCCTCGATCAAGGCGTGTTGCGCTTCGAGCTTTGCCGGCAAAAACACATCGTCCGAATCGAGAAAAGCGATCAGTTCGGAGCGGGCGGCCGCGACGCCAGCCATCCGAGCTCCGGCCGCACCCCGGTTTTCGGCGAGGCGGACGATCGTGATGCGCGGGTCGTCGATGCCGAGAGTCGCTGCCGTGACCGGTACGTGCGACGCATCGTCGACGATGACGATCTCTTGCGGTGACCGTGTCTGATTCAGCGCCGATCGCACCGCTTCGCGCAAGCTTTCCAAGCGGTCGTGAACGGGGATGACGACGCTGATCGTCCGTTGCACCATGGGTCAGTCGCGGAAGTCGGCCTGATGGGCGAGGAACCAGTCGTAATAGCCCTTCAAGCCATCGCGCAGCGTGATCTGTGGCCGCCAGCCGAGGCCGTTGATCCGACCGGTATCGAGCAACTTGCGCGGTGTGCCGTCCGGTTTTGTCGTGTCGAATACGAGCTCGCCCTGGAACCCGACCGTGTCCTTGATGAGCCGCGCCACGTTGCCGATGGTAATGTCCTCGCCCCAACCGACGTTGAGCGGGACTTCGCCGCTGTAATGGCGCAGGAGATAAACGCAGGCATCGGCCATATCGTCGACATGCAGAAACTCGCGCAGCGGCGTTCCCGTGCCCCACACCGTCATCGTCGTCGCGTTCGCGACCTTTGCTTCATGTGCCTTGCGCAAAAGGGCCGGCAGAACGTGCGAGGTGGCGAGATTGAAATTGTCGTTCGGCCCGTAGAGGTTGGTCGGCTGGCACGAGATGTAGTCGCGTCCGTGCTGCTTGCGGTACGCCTGGCACAGCTTGATGCCCGAGATCTTGGCGAGGGCGTACCATTCGTTCGTCGGCTCGAGGGGACCCGTAAGCAACGAATCCTCGTTGATCGGCTGCGGCGCCAAGCGCGGATAAATGCAGGAGGAGCCGAGAAAGAGCAGTTTCTCCACATCGGTCCGGTGCGCAGCCTCGATCAGGTTGGATGCGATCATCAGGTTTTCGTAAATGAAGTCAGCCGGCTGCGTGTTGTTCGCGTGGATGCCGCCGACCTTCGCCGCCGCGATCACCACCACGTCCGGGCGCTCTCGTTCCATGTAGGCACGCACACTCGCCTGGTCGCGCAAGTCCACGTCTTTGCGGCCGGCCGTCAGCGAGGGAATACCGTCCTTCGCGAGACGGCGAACGATCGCCGAGCCGACCATGCCGTTATGGCCGGTTACAAAGATCTTCTTTCCTTCGAGCGAGAGCGACATGGCGAACCTGGGGAGTTTGAATGCGGGAGACGAGCGGCGTTCAGCGTTGCTCTCTTACATCAATGCCGCGACAGGAGCCATGCCTGCGTCTCGCTGTCGAATTCGCAGAAAGGCGCGGCCTTCAGGAGCCTCAGCCGCTCGGCGAAAGGCCGAAGACCGCGGGGCAGGGACCGGCGCAGGCCGACCGACAAAGTCTGAGCGAGGCCATTGCGCGGTGCCGCGCCGTGGCTCGTGAGGGCGCGGCGGGCTTCGTCGAGGTAATCGTTCCAATGAATGCGGCTGAGCTGGTTGGCATGGCGGCGGAAGGCCCCGATCGGAGCCGATATCGACCATAGCTCGGCGTGTCGAAAAAACCGGGCCCACAACTCGAAATCGGCGGCGAGTTTGTAGGACGTATCGAGCCTGCCGCCGGCGCGGTCCCAGAGGGACCGGCGCCAGAAAGTCGATTCCTGCTGCACCATGCTCAAGGACCGGCCGCGCGAGAAGCCGGGTAGGTGTTCTCCTCTGAGAAAACCTTCGCGCGACACGCCCCAGTGGATCGTTTGTTCGACGAGGCGGCCGTCCTCGTCGAGGAAGCTGATGATGCGGCTCGTCACCCATTCGATGGCGGGATGGGCGGTGAAGATCTCGTCGATGAGCTTGAGACTGTCGGGGAAGAGGGAATCACCGGAATTGAGCCACCCCATGATCTCGCCCGTGCTGAGGGCGAAACCCTTGTTGAGGGCGTCGTAGAGGCCTTGATCGGGCTCGCTGATCGCGTTGCTGAGGTGATTCCTGCGCTGCTCGATGCAATCCTGCGACCCGTCGGACGACCCGCCGTCGACGACGATGTAGTCGAGGTCGCCATGGTCGGCCGCAAGGACCGAATCCATCGTCTGCGCGAGGAAATCGCGGCGGTTGAGATTCGGCGTTACAATCGAAATTCGCATTACGTGATCTAAAGCGCTGAAAGGCCCTTCGAGCCAGCGAAAAATTGTCGAATCCACCGCCCTCAGAGGGGGCGCTTGCGGCGTTGGTGAACGAAGGTCCGAAACCCGCGATACCAATCCCCAAAGGTCATCAGGTCTCCCACGGCCGGCCCCGACTTCGCTAGGGTGTAACGAAAAACCCCCTTAATGCAATACTGTGGCGACGTCGCATTGATGGCGACCCAGAGAGCCTTGAAATAGACCCATCGGAAAAAGAGGTGGGCGTGATCGCCGAAAAACTGGGAATGGAATTTCACGTAGAGATGGTCGCTGACCGCCTGGACGTAGTAGGGCGACACCCTGCCGAAGATCCGCTTTTGGGTCGCCAGGATCTCCGCGTAGAGGTCGAATGTCTGAGCGGCGGTCTTCGTCGTCTCGTACCAGCGGTTGCCCGAGATATCGGCGTCGACCCGCGCAAAGGAGGCGCCGGAAACGGCGAACCGCGCCCAAAGCTCGTAATCCATGCAGAAATTGAGGGACCGGTTCAGCCCGCCGACGCGCTCATAGAGAGCCCGCGCGTAGAACAGCGACGGCTGGGCCACATATCCCTTCTCGAACATTT